>NZ_JAQEGR010000039.1:0-2908 GCF_027667425.1 Fusicatenibacter saccharivorans | reverse complement strand
TGCAGGCTGAAGTAACGAGAATGCGACGCGCAGTTTTCAAAAACGCTCCCCTAGTATCTATAACGCAAGGGGAGCGTCTATTTTCAATTAGTTCGCTTGTTCTGATAATCGAGTTTTGCTTAAGCTCTCTCCCAGCGGCCTCCCGGGGCTGAAGATATAACACAATAAGCAATATTCAAACTTGAGGTTCCAGCTTTAATATACGAACGACAGGACCGTCCACACTCTAAAGTCGAATATGTAATCATCTGCGTATTATTTGGAGTATAGTGATATGGGGTTCCTCCAGCAGGATTTGAAATTGTTTTTGTAATATCATCATACTGGAATCCCACCTCTGGTGAATATTTGGATGTCTGCATTAAACTACTTGCTTTCATAGAGGTTCCGTAGTTCAGTGTTGTTTCAAACCAATTAATTCGTACCTTTAATGCCTGACGGTCATTTGTCACGGATACTTTCATGGTTGCATAAATGCTGTACTGGCTAAGCTGCCCCGTATTGCTTACAATATCAGTGATTGCTACTCTTTGCTGATGCTCGTCTACAATCAACAAACCCGTTGAAATAATATCCTGCTCGCTGCCATTTTCATCCACTACCTGTGTGATTGACAAATAATCATCCGGCTTTGCATCAATGGCGCGGGTCTTCATCTGTTTTTCCTGATATTGTTCAATTGCAACCTTAATTACGTCACTTTCATTCGTGATGTGATTGTTTAAAACCTCTTCATACACTCTGTTTTTTAATTCTGCATTTGTTTCTGCTTTTACTTTGGATTACAATTTCGCTTCCAAATCCTTCTTCACCTACCCCACCATTTACAACAACATCTCTTCCTACAAATCCTGATGGTGGTCAAAGTTAATCAAATATTTTATTTGTCTTGACATAACTTTCCATTAACTTATAATTTGTTTGCATCTTATATAATCTTAAAAGATCTAAATCCTGTTTAAAATATTTCTTGCACTTTACATCTTTTTGTGCTTCTAAAATACAAGCCTCAACCATTAATGAAGTGTGCAATGATCCTCCTTTTCCGGCAAATAATGTCTGTTGAATTCTTTTTCGACAGACACCTATTGCTTTTTCAAAATATCCCAATTCTTCCAACGCCATCCCATAATTTCCCATACTCATACCCCAATCTAAGATGTGAAATACAGGTTTAATAAAACTTTTTTCATATTGTCCCACTAAAAATTGATATATTTCCAATGCTACTTTATAATCCTGTTCACCCCAATAAATCAATGCCATTTCTGTCAAAATACTAACTTCCTCTGTATTTAAAACATATTCTATTTTTTGTCCTTCTTCAACTTTAAGTGACATAGCAAGTAATTCTTTTAATTGTTTTATAAATTGTTCCGTATATTCTGCATTTTCCTTATATTTTACTTTTACCCTTTCTGTTTCAATATATTGGTAATTTTTCATCAAATTACAGTCTAATTTTTCTTCAATTTTTGAAAGTACCTTTTCTGCATTTCCATACTCTTTTCGATGAATAAACTTCGAAAATTCAATCTTCAACTCCAGCGTCTCATACTCTTCCACTTGAATCCCCGTCTCAATTCTATCCCCACTCCTTCCCATCTTCTCCATCATCTGACGTAGATTTCCGCTTCGTGGTTTCTGATTTCCGTTTTCGATTCTTGCCAATGTTTCCTGCGCACAAATGTCTTCACTCAGTCCTTCCTGTGTAAGTTTTGCCGCATTTCTTGTTCGACGTATCAATTCTGCATCAATCTCGAAATTCCGAACCACATGGTCAAACAGACGGTAATTTTTAAAAGAAACTTTATAATCACTTTCCAATTCCAGAAGGCTTGCACGTTCCTGTCGCAGCAACCCAATAAATTCTGCGTTACTATTTTCTTTTTCCAGAATCTGCGCATACTGCTCCAGAATTTCCGGCATATAAAGCAGTTTCCCTTCTTCTCTCAAGTTTTCTAACGCCGTTTCTGTTATCAATTTTAAATAAGTATCCGCTTTTCCATCTCGGGCTGTTTTTTCTATTAACAATGCAGCATATGGAATTACTTTTACTCGTTCTGTCCTCTCAAAGTTTTTCTGAAAGATCTCCTCTACTAACTCCTGAAGTTCTTTCTCTCCTCGTTCACGATCTGTACCAAAACAGACTTCCCATCGAAATAGCAGAAGTTTGTATTCCTCTGCACTTAAAATCCCTGTCTTTCTCTGTATTTCCGCTTCTGGCATTGTCTGTACAATTGCCTTTTCCAAATGTTCACATACTGTCTCTACTGATTTACCACGAAGCCATGCAATCTGCGCATATTCCTGCTCAATGAACTGCTGATGCAGCGGCTCCTTTGCTCTTTTATTCTTCTCATATTCAAGCAGACATTGTTTTGCTTCTTCCCATTTTTTTTGACAAATTTTCTGTTGTATCTCCTGACGCAATTCATAGATATTGTAAATGTCCCTTGGCAATATATAAGTGAGCCTCTCCACCGATTTTCCCAACCGTCCCATAATTCGATCAATCAGAAAAAAATCAATTTCCTGCTGATCTGCTTCAATTCTTGCATATTTTGACACAGAAGAAATACCCAGGCATAATTGTTTTTGTCGTATTCCTTCTTTCTCTCGTAATTTCCATAGTAATTGACCAATTCCTTGCATCTGTTTCCCTTTACTGATTCCTTTTTCTATGTTATTTTTTGTGACTTTTATTATGATTTTAAAATTGTATTTACAGCAAGAGAAATTATCACCATATTTTAATTTGATTTTTATACAAATCCACGTTTTCTATTTTTATAAGTAAAAAAGTGTAATTTTTCCCTTTTTCATACGTATAATATACTTTGAATTTATTTTCATATTTTTCTTTTGTAAATGGTGAATAACCCGTCAACTTCCTGACATCTCCAAA
>NZ_JAQEGR010000038.1:0-3078 GCF_027667425.1 Fusicatenibacter saccharivorans | reverse complement strand
TTTTTGGGGCAACACAATCCGTCGAATTATTTTGCACTTACCTTATATGGTGCGGAAAGAGGGATAAACACTTTTCAAATCATAAAGGAAAGGAGGTGAGATTGATGAAACCGTCTGACTTCCAGAAAACAGTTCAATGTCGTTTTGAAAGTTGTTTAAAGAAAGTTGTCCGTAGTGTCGTGAAAGATTATTACAAGGAATTAAACCGTCGTAAGAATAAAGAAATATCTTTCAGCGAATTGCCAGATGTCCTTGTTGATAAAATGGCTGTTTGGGACGACTACGAAACAGATTATACAATCTTTTCAGTATGTGGCATTGATATTCGTGTCCTTGATGATGAATTGGCAGAAGCCTTGAAGAAACTTCCAGAAAGAAAACGCAATACTCTGTTGATGTATTACTTCTTGGAAATGACAGAAAGTGAAATTGCCAACTTGCAGAAAATCACGCAAAGCGGTGTATTTAGAAACCGACATCACGCTTTGGAAACTATGAAAAAAATACTCAAGGAGGAACATTAGAAAATGAAACAGTTATTTAAGAAACCGTCTTATTACTTGATTTCATCAGCTATGGACGGAAACGAAAAAGCGATTGAAAAATTACTGGCATTTTATGACCCTTACATATCAAAGTGCTGTTTGCGTTCACTTTATGATGAATACGGCAATGTTTATATCGTTGTAGATATGGAATTAAAAGGACGTATCAGAGAAGCACTTATCAAAATGATTTTAGGTTTTGATATTGAAGATATGGACTTAGAACCAGAAGAATAAGCAGTTTTTAGCGGAGCATGATTTAATATCCCCCTCTTTCCTGCTCTGCCACCTGCTTTTATATGAAAGCAACACGCTTTCACCACAGCTCTTTGACAACTGAATAAAGCAGACAGATACGTTTGTGAGATGGCGAGCCACGGGGACTGTACGCCACGACCTTTTCAAAAGAAAGCGAGCGACCCACGCAGTGATCCGAGAGCGACTGTTGGAAAAGTTGTTTTGCCACGACCTATCCTCACAGAATAATGATACGTCCGCATGGTGCGGTTCTGCCCACAAGAATGGGAATAGTTGAGATACTAATGGAGCTTTCCAAAGCCGTCTGCCTGCTTGTAAAAAACGACACACAGTAAAGGGGGGTGCATAGATTATGAACAATACTGATGTGCCTATTTGGGAAAAATATACGCTGACGGTTGAAGAAGCGTCCAAATACTTCCGCATTGGCGAAAAGAAATTGCGTAAATTAGCCGAAGAAAATCTTGACGCTGGCTGGGTTATCGTGAACGGCAACCGTATTCAGATTAAGCGAAAACAATTTGAAAAAATCATAGATACATTGGACGAAATCTAATGTCATTGAGCCGTAGATATGGTATAATAAATATAGCGTATCACGGCTCGTTCCATGACGGAAAGGAGCTTTACACTATGTCTAATGTAAAACGAAAAGACAGTAAAAATCGCAATTTGCGTAATGGAGAGAGCCAGCGAAAAGACGGAAGATACGTTTATAAATATACCGATATATACGGAAAGCCACAATTTATCTATTCTTGGAAACTTGTACCGACAGACAAGACACCTGCTGGAAAGCGTGATGATATATCGTTGAGGGAAAAAGAAACACAGATTAAAAAAGACCTTAACGACGGTATCGATACAGCAGGCGGTAAAATGACAGTCTGCCAGCTCTACGACAAGAAGAACAGCCAAAGAAAGAACATCAAGAGGGCTACTGAAAAAGGACGACAGTATCTTATGAACGCTCTGAAAAATGACCCATTGGGTATGAGGGCGATTGATACTGTTAAGCAGTCGGACGCTAAAGAATGGGCTATCAGAATGAGCGAAAAAGGATACGCCTATAAAACGATTGATAACTACAAGCGTTCCTTGAAAGCGTCATTTTACATGGCGATACAAGACGACTGTATCAGAAAGAACCCGTTTGAATTTAAGCTAAGTGATGTTCTGGAAGATGATACGGAGCAGAAAGTTATCCTTACACCAGAGCAGGAAGAACGCCTGCTTGCCTTTATGGAAAAGGATAAGATTTACAGCAAGTATTATGATGAGGTTGTGCTTCTGCTGGAAACGGGACTTCGTATTTCTGAATTTTGCGGACTAACGACGCATATTGATATGCAGAACAGAATACTCAATATAGACCACCAGTTATTGAAAGACAGCGAAATCGGCTACTATATTGAAACGCCAAAGACCAAAAACGGAAAACGAGAACTTCCATTGACAGAACGGGCTTATCAAGCAATCCAAAGAATACTAAAGAACAGAGGAAAGGCACAACCGTTGATTGTAGGTGGTTATAGCAATTTCCTATTCTTGAACCGTGAGGGCTTACCTAAAGTTGCAGGAAACTATGAGGGCATGGTGCGAGGACTAATTAAGAAGTATAACAAGTATCACACGGACAAGTTACCGAACATCACACCACATTCATTCCGACATACTTACTGTACGAATATGGCAAACAGAGGAATGAACCCAAACACCCTGCAATATCTTATGGGACACGCTAACATAACCATGACACTTGGCTATTATGCACACGGTACATTTCAATCTGCAAAAGCAGAACTGGAAAGACTGGCTTGTTAATATCGGAGCTTATATTTACTACTCATTTACTACTTTTGGTTGCATTTTCATGCTGGTAAATGCCAGCTTATGCAAGGTATCTTCCAAAAAGAAAATACCGATAAAGCCCTAAAATACGGGATATATCGGCATTTACCAACTTATGAAAAGATAATCAGAAATTTAGTAAGTTTTTAACACAAAAAATCAACTACTTGTTTCAACCCATCGACGTCATCCTTTAACCAACCCATATCAACTTTGATTCCATAATGTGTTCCACTAAACATAATCTTTACCTCCTGTATTCATTGATGTTCTTTTGATGATTAAAGTATACCACCAAATTAGTGGTTTTGAAAAATTATAAAGAGGATTCCTGGAAGAGAGCATATCAACTTAGTGCGACAGCCCCTTTTACTTAACTCTTAAATGAAAAGTCTAATCCCCCAGCTATGCTGGGGAGAATAGA
>NZ_JAQEGR010000037.1:0-3249 GCF_027667425.1 Fusicatenibacter saccharivorans | reverse complement strand
GCTTTTATAAAATGTCAATATACGGATGATTACCTACTTACCTGTGTACAGCTCGGTATCAGCATTGCCGACCTCGACCTGCTGACCATCGGGTTGGTCAATGATATGTTCACGGAGCGGCAGAATGACGGCTATTCGTACAAAGAGCTGGCAAGTCAGTCGGACTTCGATCGATTTTAAAGGTTCGACTTATTTTACTTGACTTTGCAGACTATCTGATTTATTATACTCGTAAAGAAGTAACTTACGAGTTACTAACTCACGAGTATAATTATTGGAGGTGAGCAGATGAGTCAATTCTATTGCCGTGAGGATGAGCTGCGGAAACTGAATAAACGGTATGCAGGTGATAAGTTTGAGTGCATTGTCATCTACGGCAGACGGCGTGTTGGTAAAACGGCACTGATCAACGAGTTCTGCAAAGATAAGCCTACCATTTTCTTTTCTGCATTGAACACGACAGGAAAGGAAAATCTGGAAGCTCTCTCAAAGTCGATTATGAGTTTTGAGCGGCCGGATATGGAGTCTGCACCGGAGTTCAGGTCCTATGATGCAGCTTTGGATGAGCTGACAGCACTTTCAAAGGAAAAGAGGATTGTCTTTGTCATTGATGAGTATCCTTATCTTGCAAAAGCAAAACCAGCTATTTCAGCGATGCTGCAGCACATCATCGATCACAAATGGACAGAGTCCAAGATGTACCTGATTCTTTGCGGCTCCTCTATGAGCTTCATGGAGAGTCAGGTGCTTGGAAAGGAAAGTCCGTTGTATGGCAGACGTACTGGCCAGTTTAAGATTGAGCCGCTAGACTATAAAGAAACCGCTGTGTTCCACCCAAATCTGTCTGCAGAAGACAATTCCCTGATTTATGGGATCACGGGAGGAGTTCCCCACTATATCAATAAGTTGGATGTGCGAGATAGTGTGGATGAAGCTCTGTTGGATAATTTCTTTGACCGCTCCAGCTATCTGTATGAGGAACCGGGGAACTTACTGAAGCAGGAACTCCGGGAGCCGGCTATTTATAATGCAATCATTAAAGCGATTGCAGAAGGTGCTTCCCGAATGAACGATATCAAGATGAAGGTCGGCGAGGAAAACTCGGTCGTATCGAAGTACCTGAAAACGCTGATCGACCTTGGCATTGCGAAGAAAGAAACACCGATTACAGAAAAACCGGGTAAGAAAACCATCTATCTGCTGGCTGATAACTTCTTCCGTTTCTGGTATCGGTTTGTGCCAATCAATATGAGTGCCATTGACTCTGGCAGAATTGCAAAGACCTATCCACACGCTGTAAAGCAGTATCTTCCTGATTACATGGGTCTAATTTATGAGAAGATGTGTCAGGATTACCTGCTCTATTATTCGGATAGCCTTCCTATTGAGCTGAGTGAAATCGGCCAGTGGTGGGGGACAGACCCGAAGAAGAAAAAGCAGATACAGATTGATATCGTCGGAACTCCTGTTGAGGGCAAAGACTATATCATCGGTTCATGCAAATACCGGAATGAGAAAATCGGTGTGGATGAACTCGATTTGATTCGGGATTATGCCTCAGTTTTTGGAAAGGGCAACAACTATCACTACTATATCTTCTCGAAAGGCGGATTCACAGATGGACTTCTTCAGGCACAAGAGCGAGGTGAAGTTCGGCTGATAACGCTGGAAGACATTTACAAGTAAAAATTCTAATCAACCCTGCTGGTGAAAGCTGGCAGGGTATTTTTATACCCATTTTTAGCCTGTCTGCTCGTAAGTAGGTAATCATCCGTATCTGTTTTTTTGTTTTTTATTCTGCTACAATCTCCTTAAAACTCAGGAGGTATTCTATATCACTATGAATAAAGAAGAAAAAGCAAAACTCTGGTCTGACCGTATCCAACAATACCAGACCAGTGGACAAACATGTAAACAATGGTGTACAGAAAACGGTATCCCTTTATCTACGATGGGATATTGGATCCGCAGATTTGCAAAAGAAGAGCCGGCATCCGAATCTGAACAGGATATGGTCTTTGTCAGACTTCCATCTGAGCAGGAAGCTGCCAGAAAGCTGCTCTCTGAGGAATCTTCATCGGTGCGTATTTTTATTTCAGACAGTATCCGTATTGAAATATCTGATTCCTGCAGACCGGAACTGATGGAATCTATACTGGGATTCCTGCAGCGCCATGCTTGACCTGGCAGGAGGAACAACGGTATATCTTTCCTGCGGAGTCACTGATCTGAGAAAAAGTTACAATGGTCTGGCCGCCATCATCAAATTAAAATTTCACCTCGACCCACACTCACGCTGCATGTTTGCGTTCTGCAACCGTCGGCGTACTTCTATAAAGATCCTTCAATGGGATGGATCTGGATTCTGGAGCCTGATGAAACGGCTCGACCGTAATGCTTTTCAATGGCCGGATACTCCAGATGAACTCCGTCAGGTGACTCTGAAAGAGATCCACTGGCTGTGTGACGGGCTCTCTTTAAATCCCAGGGGTGCATTTGAGGAACACCATCCAAAGATCATCCTGTAAGCATAAGACAGCGGAGCTGTCAATCCCGTAAAAATCATGAAAAACATGGCATTCCCAGCGTATTTCCTATATCCGGAAACGCAGTTTTTTATAGGAAAACAGCTGGAACCATGATATACTTTTTATAACGCTAAAGCAGGGAGGACAGGACATGGAACCGATCTTTACAGATAAACAGCTGAATAACATGAGCCGTGAAGATCTGATCTCATTGATGAAGATCGTACAGGAACAGACAAAGAAGAAGGATACAGAGATCCAGCTGCTGAAGGATAAACAGAAAGAACTCGAATTCTTAAATGCCATGCTCTCTGACCGTCTTACCCTTGCGCAGAGAAAACAGTTTGGGGCATCCAGTGAAAAGTATGCCGAAGGCTATGAACAGATGAACCTGTTCAATGAGGCGGAAGCCAATGCGGATGCGGAAACAGAGGAACTTTTTGAAGAGATCCGGCCATCCTCTTATAAATGTAAAAAAAGAAAAGGAAAGAAGGAAGAAGATCTTTCCAATTTTGAGACCGTTGCGACCAGGACCTATAAACTGGAAGGGGAAGCCCGTTACTGTCCGGCATGCGGATCCATGAAACGTCCGGAAAAAGAACCTTCCCTGATCCGTGGGAGCATTGCTACACCTTCCCTCGTAGCAGGTATCATGAACGCTAAATATGTAAACGGGATGCCTCTGGCACGTCAGGAAAGAGAGTTTGCCAGATATGATCTC
>NZ_JAQEGR010000036.1:254-4827 GCF_027667425.1 Fusicatenibacter saccharivorans | reverse complement strand
CAAATCATACAGGGGACGCTACGCTTCCCCTGCGCTGGCTGCCGCCAGCTACCCTTTTGTGGACTTGCCATCTGGGGACACCTTGCGTTGCAAGTTGTTCCCAGCCGACAAGTTTTACAAAATCTCTCTATACTTTGACGGTCGAATAAAGTATAATGAAGTCAACGACTAATCGATATTTAACGAGGAGGTAATGATTATGAGTAGAAATATAAAAGGTGGTTTTTTAACATTAGGTGGTATTGTTGGTATTGTAGGAATGATAATAGCGGCAATGCAAAATCCAGCAACTGCATGGGTAACGCCACCTGGAAGAATGATTGTAAGTATTTTAGAAAATGGATTATTGATTCCTACGGTTTTATTCCTTGTTCTTTTTATTTATGGATTGTATATTCTCCTAACGGAGAAAAACGATTGAGCAATACAGGTTTGTCGAATTAAGAAAACCGGTATTTGTGGAGGAGGAATTTTTAACGGAGGAATTGCATATGAAAAAGTACAGGACGGTGTCTTGCGTCATTATTATGGCGATTGCTGCAATCGCAGGATTCTTTATTGGTGCTACCTTGGATGAGGCAATGGGCGGAGCTATTCTGTTTTCGATGATTGCAGGAATTGCTTGTATTGTCTATAACATTGAGAATCGTGAAGAATAACACAACTTCCAGTTTGCCACCCACACATCGGGTCAACTTGCCCCGAACTTTTACAACTAAATACCCGCCGCCAACACAGCGGCGCACCGAGCAGGAAATCTGAAAAAGGTCTCCTGCTTTTTTTCTGCCCAAAATGAGGTGGTAAAACGCCACCCCATCCACCAATTAGCGAAAGGAGGGATACGAAATGCCCTGTCCACATAACGAAATCACGATTGTTCAGCGCAGCCAACGGCAGTCTGCGGTTGCCGCCGCTGCTTACCAGAGCGGCGAAAAGCTGTTCTGTGAATATGACCAGCAAGTGAAGCACTACCCGGAAAAGCGTGGTATCGTCCACAATGAAATCCTGCTCCCGGCAAATGCCCCACAGGAATATGCCGACCGTAACACCTTATGGAACGCAGCCGAAGCGGTGGAAAAACAATGGAACTCCCAGCTTGCAAGGAGGTGGGTGCTTACCATCCCCAGAGAGATACCGCCTGGCCAGTACGCTGTCCTTGTCCGGGAGTTTTGCCAGCAGCAGTTTGTTTCCAAAGGCATGATTGCTGATTTTGCCATCCATGACCCCAATCCGCCGGGACACAATCCCCACGCCCATGTCCTGCTGACTATGCGGGCAATGGATGAGCATGGGAAATGGCTTCCCAAGAGCCGCAAGGTTTATGACCTTGACGAGAATGGGGAACGGATAAAGCAGCCATCCGGCAGGTGGAAAAGCCACAAGGAGGATACGGTGGACTGGAACGACCAGAGATATTGTGAAATCTGGCGGCATGAGTGGGAAGTTATCCAGAACCGCTATCTGGAAGCCAATGACCGCCCGGAGCGTGTGGACTTGCGTTCCTATGCCAGACAGGGGCTTGATATAGTCCCCACTGTCCATGAGGGAGTTGCTGTCCGGCAGATGGAAAAGCGTGGTATCCAGACGAATATCGGCAACCTGAACCGGGAAATCAGAGCCGCCAACAGTCTGATGAAGTCCATCCGGCAGCTTATCCAAAACCTCAAAGGCTGGATTACCGAGCTGGGCGAAAAACGGAAAGAACTGCTTGCACAAAAGGCGGCGGAGGAAGCAACACTTCTTCCCAATCTGCTGATGAAGTATATGGCGATACGAAAGGAAGAACGGAGGGACTGGACAAGGGCTGGACAGAACCGGGGGACTTCACAGGACTTAAAGGCAGTCAGTGAAGCCCTGTCCTATCTCCGTCAAAAGGGGCTTTCCACTGTGGAGGACTTAGAAGTATTTCTGGAATCTTCCGGGAAATCAGCCGCAGATTACCGCAATCAGATGAAGCCAAAGGAAGCCCGCAGCAAAGTGATTGACGGGATTCTTGCCAGCCGGACAGACTGCAAGGAATGTAAGCCTGTCTATGAGAAGTACCAGAAAATATTTTTTAAGAAAACAAAGGAGAAATTCAAACAGGAACACCCGGAGGTTGCCCGGTATGCGAAAGCCGCCGCCTACCTTGCCAAGCACCCAGACGATAAGGACAGCACCCAAAAGAAGCTGCAACAGGAGCAGGAAACGCTTCTGGAAGAAATCGCAGCCCTGAAAACACCGCTGACCGAGGTGCAGGCTGATTTGAGGAAACTGCGGGATATCCGCTACTGGGTACGGAAAGCAACACCCGGCACAGAAGAAAGCAAAGAGCCGCCCAAGAAACAGCCTATCAAAGAGGTCTTGCAGGATAAGGCTGACGAGAAAAAAGCACAAAGAACCGCCCCGGCACAGAAGAAACACAAACAACAGGATATGGAACTTTAACAGGCACTTGCCATTTTCAATCAGAGAATGTCAGGTGCTTTTCTTATTTTCAAGGAGGGATAGATTTGAATGTATTTGAAGCTGTGAAGCAGTCCGTCACAACAAGACAGGCTGCGGAGCATTATGGAATCCATGTAGGTCGGAACGGGATGGCTTGCTGCCCGTTCCATAACGATAAAACCCCAAGCATGAAGCTGGATCGGCGTTACCACTGCTTCGGCTGCGGTGCGGATGGAGATGTGATTGATTTTGCCGCTGCCCTGTATGGGCTGGGAAAGAAAGAAGCCGCCGTACAACTGGCACAGGACTTCGGGCTTTCCTATGAGGGCTGGAAGCCGCCGGGAAAGGCGAAAAAGCCCAAGCCCCGGCAGAAATCCCCGGAGGAACAGTTTCAGGAAGCAAAAAACCGCTGCTTCCGTATTCTTGCCGACTATCGCCACCTGCTCCGGGCATGGAGAAAGGATTATGCCCCGCACTCCCCGGAGGAAGCCTTTCATCCCCGGTTTGTGGAAGCCTTACAGAAGCATGACCAAGTGGAATATCTGCTGGATGTGCTTCTGTTCGGGGAAACAGAGGAAAAAGCGGCTTTGATTACGGACTACGGAAAGGATGTGATACAGCTTGAACAGCGAATGGCAGAGCTTGCAGCCGCAGACGCAGCAAGAACTAAAAAACACCATGAACGCCATGCAGCCACCCCAGAACATTGAGGAAATCAAGGCGGGGCTGGAAACTACCGAGAAAGGCGGTGTCCGTCAGAGCATACGGAACTGTCTGACCGTATTCCAGCGTGACCCGCTGCTTTCCGGGGCTATCGCATACAACATCCTGACTGACCGCAAGGACATCATAAAGCCCATTGGCTTCCACAGAGAAAGCACAGCCCTGAACGATACGGATATGAAGTATCTTCTTCTCTATCTGGAAGAAACCTACGGGCTTACCAATGAGAAAAAGATTGATAACGCCATTGGGATTGTGGCGAATGAAAACAAGTACCACCCCATCCGGGACTGTCTCAATACCCTTGTGTGGGACGGGACAGAACGAATCCGTTTCTGTCTGCGGCACTTTCTGGGGGCTGACGCAGACGATTACACCTATGAAGCGTTGAAGCTGTTCCTGCTGGGTGCTATCTCACGAGCCTTTCAGCCGGGATGCAAATTTGAAATCATGCTCTGTCTGGTAGGCGGTCAGGGGGCTGGCAAGTCCACTTTCTTCCGTCTGCTGGCAGTCCGGGACGAGTGGTTCTCCGATGATTTGCGGAAGCTGGACGATGACAATGTGTACCGCAAGCTGCAAGGTCACTGGATGATCGAAATGTCGGAAATGATGGCAACCGCCAACGCCAAGAGCATTGAGGAAATCAAGTCATTTTTAAGCCGGCAGAAAGAGGTCTACAAGATACCCTATGAAACCCACCCGGCAGACCGCCCCCGTCAGTGCGTGTTTGGCGGCACTTCCAATGCCCTTGATTTCCTGCCCCTTGACCGTTCCGGCAACCGCCGCTTTATCCCCGTCATGGTGTACCCAGAGCAAGCCGAGGTTCACATTTTGGAGGACGAAGCCGCTTCCAGAGCCTATATCGGGCAGATGTGGGCGGAAGCGATGGATATTTACCGAAGCGGCAGGTTCAAGCTGGCTTTCAGCCCCGCCATGCAGCGGTATCTCAAAGAACACCAGCGGGATTTTATGCCGGAGGACACCAAAGCCGGAATGATACAGGCGTATCTTGATAAGTACACCGGGAGTATGGTCTGTTCCAAGCAGCTCTACAAGGAAGCCTTGAACCATGCCTTTGATGAACCGAAGCAATGGGAAATCCGGGAAATCAACGAGATAATGAACCAGTGCATTTCCGGCTGGCGGTACTTCCCGAACCCAAGAATGTTTTCCGAATATGGCAGACAAAAGGGCTGGGAGCGTGAAAACCCGGCAACGGACTCCGGCAACCCGTCTGAAAAAACGATGGACGGTTTTGTGGAGGTCACAGAACAGATGGAGCTTCCATTCTGAAAATGACAGCCTGTTGCACCCCCTGTTGCTATCCCGTTGCCGAGCCGGTTGCAGGGGAAAATCCCGAAACTATCGGCTTTTCTCCCCTATGACAACCAAAACAACAGAAAAATAAAAGAAAAGTATAAAT
>NZ_JAQEGR010000036.1:0-244 GCF_027667425.1 Fusicatenibacter saccharivorans | reverse complement strand
AAACAACAGAAAAATAAAAGAAAAGTATAAATAGTAACCATCGCCAGATTGAGATTGTTTGCAAGGTCTTTTGAAGCCCGTTGCCGGACTTCGTTGCCGACACCCTCTGTCTGGCTATTTTCATGTATGGAGGATAACTGCCTATGGCAAAAAACAAAACAGAGATTCATGTGACTACTGTGTTTGACGGGGAACTGGACGCAACCGATGTGTTCGTCAGCCTGATTTCCCAGAAATACGGCAA
>NZ_JAQEGR010000035.1:0-8549 GCF_027667425.1 Fusicatenibacter saccharivorans | reverse complement strand
CCTCCGGCGAGGAGCCTTCGGAGAACGCAATGCACCAACCTCTGGGTGGTGTATAATTGCGCCCTTAGTAAACTAAGGGGTTTCCGCCTTCTCCCGTTCCAGCAGTTTTTTCAATAGTTCCTGCGTGTCCTGCCTGTGAAAAATGAGTTTCAACAACAGCATGACATCATCATCTGTCAGGCGTTCCGGCTCTTGCAGAAAACTTTCCAGCATACCGCCACGGGTACAGAGCCGGTGCGTCCGTTCCTTTCGGGTAAGCTGCTTTAACTGGTGCTGCAATGCCTTTTCATCATTGATGGCTTTCCGCAGTTTCTTTTCGCTTTTCTCCAACTCCCGGTTGAGCTTTTCCAGCTTTGAGGTATCAGGCAAGGGCAGCGTCCTCCTTTCCCGGTATCAGCACATAAATCCTGTTTGGCTCTCCAACGCCCTGACGCACCCGCATGATAAGTCCGGCGGTTTCCAGTTCATTCAGAGAACGCTTGACCGTCATGGGGCTGCGGGACAGGACTGCGGCAATGGCTGTGACAGAGAAGCAGACAAACAGGATTCCGTTCTCGTCCTCCTGCCCTTTGGATAACATAGCGTCCAGCATCCGGCAGTACATGACCTTTGCGGTGCTGCTGACTGGAAATCCTGTCAACGCTTTGGGAAATGGCATACAGGGTGGCAAGGGTGTGTCTATCGTCATAAATTCAAAATTCATTCGGTGTGTTTCTCCTTTTTCTTTGCTCGTTTGGATAAATAACGGGGGCAGTCAATCACAACCGCCCGGAAGCTCTGCTTGCACCCATGCTGGCATTTCCGGCATAATTCGTTGTAAGTGACACGCCCCCGGTCATTGAGGTAAAAGGAAAGCTCATGCTTCCTCTTTTTGCTCATTCTCGGCATATTGCGCTTCCTTCCGTTTTCGTGTATGGTTTCGGGGCGATTTTCGGCAAAATTACGGTCATAGAGCCGCTTAAAATCTCCCGAAGTATCAGCGATAGGGTAGACTATCCCCCTATCAGATTGTCGTGTTTCGGTATCATTTCGGTGTCAGTTCGCCAGTTCTCCCCGGTGTCGTTCCTCCCCTGAATCTCACAGCGGCGTATCGCTCCCTTTGGTACGCTCGTTTCGGTCAGGGTTCCTCCACATCCCTGCCAAAAGTCATGGCACTACATCGCCGGGGAAGCATATCCCACACAGGCTGGTCATTCGATTGGAATAATCCATCGATGAACTACCTGTATCATAGAACATTTTTGTGCCCTGTGCCGTATGTCCACAAAGTAGGAATTAGGAGTAAAAATCAGAAATTTCCACGATTGCGGAAAGTGTGATATAATCCAGTTAAGCGGCAGCAATGAAACCGCCGGAAAGGAGTGTGCGCCCATGAAAGGAGCAACAAGCATACAGGAACGCCTTTGGGAACTCCGCAAGGACAAAGGCTTAAATCTGGAAGAACTATCAAAGCTGACGGGTATTTCCAAATCTGCTCTCGGAAGTTATGAAAAAGAGGATTTTAAGGAAATCAATCATGGCAACCTTATCACGCTGGCAGCCTTCTATGGGGTTTCCGTTGATTATCTACTGTGCCGGACAGAGAACAGGGAGCAGATCAACACGTCATTGACGGAGCTGCATTTGAATGATGAGATGGTTGCTCTCCTGAAAAGCGGTCGGATTAACAATCGTCTGCTCTGTGAGCTTGCCACACATAAAGATTTTATCAAGTTTCTTGCAGACATTGAGATTTATGTGGACGGGATTGCCACCATGCAGATTCAAAATCTCAATGCACTTGTTGATACCGTCCGGCATGAAATCATTGAACGGTATCGCCCCGGCGAAGATGACCCGCATTTGAAAGTGCTGCAAGCCGCCCATATCAGCGATGATGAGTATTTTAGTCACATGGTTCTGGATGACCTCAACCTCATTATCCGAGATATTCGGGAAGCCCACAAAAAGGACAGTGAGAGTGCACCCCAGACCACCGTTGCCGATGAACTGAAAGAAAATCTGGAAGCAGTCAAAAATTTCAAGGGCAGTCGGGATGAAAAGCTGGTTGTCCTTTACTGTAAACAGCTCGGTATCAACTATAAAAATCTGTCAGACGAAGAATTTCGCTGGCTGATTCGGATTCTCAAAAAGTCAAAGAAAATGGGAACGCCTATCAGCCAGAGAAAAAAACGGTAAAGAAAAACCTCTGTTGCATGGTTTGTTGGCTTCCATGTAGCAGCGGTTTGTGCTGGGATTATTCAGTTGATATTGTATAAAGCGATAAACTGTAAGCTATCAATCGCCACTTAGGCGTGTTTTCCCAATAACAATGTAAAACAACGGTATCATTATAATCATTGCTGCTATGATATGTACATATATGAAACTTTGTGTTCCTGTAACAAGAAACAAACTTGTTATTGTATAATTCCATAACCAATGAAATCCTGTGGGCATCCAAATACTCTTTGTAGTGTAAAACATTTCATTGGCAAATATTCCATATAGAAAAGGAAAAATAAACATTACCAGAACAGAAATATTATCGGTATTAAAAATATGTGGTAGTGTAAAAATAAGTGCAGCTATTACGCAACTCAAATACTTATTTTTACATTTTTGCAGCAACAGCCCAAAAATAATTCCTCTAAAAATAACTTCTTCAATAAAGGACACGAAAAAGTAAAATATGAATTTCCCTTTATGATTCATCAACAGTGATAAAAAATCAGTGTCTTGAAGAATTATATTTGATTTGACTGATGAATAAACTATAAACAATACAATGATTGGCATTATAGCTCCAACTGCAAAATTCAAAAAATCTATTTTTCTAAAATATAACCCTATGCTTTTTAACATAACGCACCTTTTAACCTCTGATTTGTCATAATCCTAACACCATACTATTATGAATAAATTATCTCATGCAAAACAATTTCTTCTGCCCGGTCGTGAATGTTATTACACCGCCGCACCCATTCCATTTGACGGGTACACTTTAATTCCTCGGTTACGCCCTCGGCAATTTTCATCTGCTCCATGATAGTGTCTAACCGTTCCTGTGCCTGTTCGTTCAGGTCTGCAAGATATGTCCACAATTCTCCGGTCAGTATCAATGTGTTCAATCTGGCTGGGTGGACTTCTCTTAAATATTCCCGGTGCATCCGTCCATACTTTCCGATGGGGCGGCGTTCTTCCGGCAGCTTCAAGTCTGGGATGTAGTAATCTCCGACAAGGATATAATCAATTCCGTTTTCTGTTATTCTTGGTTTCAATTCGCTCATGTTCCTTACCTCCTGTGGAAGCAGGCTCGTCTGGTACTAACTCAATCACATCGGTAATCTCACAATTCAGCGTTTCGCAGATACGGGCTAATGTGTCCATGCTGATGTGCTTTCCCTCTTTGCTCATGTTGGCAATCATATTCGTTGTCATACCGGCGGCAAGCCTTAAATCTTCTTTTCTCATATCACGCTCTAACAGTGTATGCCAGAGTGGTTTATAGCTGATGTGCATATTGCTTTCCTGCCTTCCTATCCATACCACCGGGGCGGTTGCCCCGGCAGGAACTTTTCTCTTATTATAACACCAATCTTGTGAAATCACAATTTAATCTTGTAGCCTGTCGCTGATACCGTCTGGATTGTGCTTTTCCTTTCTTTTTTGTTCCCTTTAATTAGCCATGAACTGCTTCATGCCCTGGGACTTTGCTTATGTGTGATAAAGAAGTAATAGAAGTGTAAAAAATTTTGCCGTTCCTATCCGGCACATGAGGTATGTCGGATAGGTCGGGCGGTTAGGTGTCGGGCAGTTCTACCTTGCCGACAAAAGAATAATAGATTTCGATTTCCTGTCTGCGTAACTTGCCCCGGCGTTTCCCGTCAAGGGCAACGCTTTCATGGACAACGATTTTCTCCACAAACTCCCGCAGCAGAGTAGGGGTAAGTTCTTCAATGGTAGTGTGCCTGCGTACCACATTCATAAACTTTTCAGCGTTTGCGGTGGCTTCCTGCGCTTTGGAAAGTTCTTCCCGCAGTCTGGCGGCACGTTCTTTCAGTTCTTTCTGCTCGGCTTCATAGTCTGCCGACAGCTCTGTGAAACGCTCGTCCGATATGCGCCCGGTTACGCTGTCCTCATACAGCCGCTTGAAGATAGCAGATAACTCGGCTATGCGTTTCTCGGCGGCTTCCAGCTCCTTTTTCTTGGCGGCGTTCCTGCGTCTGTCCCCGTCCTCATTCTGCTCGATTAAAAGCTTCATAAACCGGGCTTCATGCTTTGCCGCATAGCTGGTAACTTTCCGCAGATTGGAGAGTACGCCAGCGGTCAAGAGGTCAGTGCGGATAAAGTGCGCTGTGCAGTCGGCGGTGCGTTTCTTGTAGCTTCCGCAGATATAACAGTCCTGCTTGCGCTTGTCCGTCTGGTATCGCTGCTGGTACATGACGCTGCCGCAGTCGGCACAAAAGAGTATGCCGGAGAACAAGCCCACTTCGTCATAACGGTTGGGGCGTTTGCGCTGCTTGCGTAACTCCTGCACCCGTTCCCACGTTTCCCGGTCAATGATAGGCTCATGGTGGTTCTCAAAAACCGCCTGCTTTTCCGGGGGATTTTCTATGCTGTGTTTCAGCTTGTAGGACGGCTTCTCGGTCTTAAAGTTTACCAGACAGCCCGTATATTCCCGGTTTTCCAGCAGATGAACCACGGTATTGGTCGCCCACTTGCACTCATAGCCGGGGTGGTAGCGGCGGGTGCTGCCCGTCCTGCGGTATTCCAGCGTCCCCGGCGTGGGGATTTGCTGCTCGGTCAGCATACGGGCTATCTTGGTCGGACCGTTCCCGGCAAGGCAAAGGCTGTAAATCTGCCGTACCACCGGGGCGGCTTCCTCGTCAATGATAAAGTTTTCGTCCTCGTCCATGAGGTAGCCATAGACGGGCTTGCTTGTGATGGGCTTTCCGCTCATGCCCTTAGAGCGTTTTACTGCCTTGATTTTCTTGCTCGTATCTCTCACCAGCCATTCGTTAAAAATGTTCCGCAGCGGGGCAAAATCATTTTCCCCCTGTGCGCTGTCCACTCCGTCATTGATAGCGATGAAGCGGACACCTTTCTGTGGGAAAATCATTTCTGTGTACATTCCCACCTGTAAGTAGTTTCGCCCTAACCTCGACATATCCTTGACGATAACTGTCCCGACTTTCCCTGCTTCAATGTCTGCAAGCATGGCTTGAAATCCGGGTCTTTGAAAGTTCGCACCGGAATAACCGTCGTCGGTGTACCAGCGCAGATTAGAAAATCCATTCTGTTTGGCATAGGTTTCCAAAATCCTCTTTTGGTTGGAAATGGAATTGCTCTCGCCTTGCAGCTCGTCCTCATGGGACAGTCTTGGGTAAAGGGCGGTAATGAGTTGCTGGGTGGTCTGTCTTAACATAAATTCCTCCGTTTCCGACAGCCAGCCCCACTATTCCGTACCTTGATTGTACCACATGGGGCGGCTGTCTGTATAGCGGCAAAAGCGTCAAATCTGCTTCTTTACGGTCGGTAAAAATGACGGTTTTTCAATCAGGCTTATCACAGGTCAAATATCCGGCGGCGGCTTCTGCTTCCAGCACTTTCATCATCTTGTCAGCGGCGGTGTCGGTCGCCCCCTCCTTGAAAAAGCCAGACACCACAAGGATTGTGTTGCCTATCCTCGTTTCGGTCACGCAGTCCGGGCGGCGGGCAGGGCGTTTGTTTCTCTGGGTGTCGGTCATAGGCAAATCTCCTTTCCGGCAAGCAGCCGTTTCAGCTGTTCCATTTTTCCCTGTGCGGCGGCTTTCCTCAAATTCTCCCCGGTAAAGCAGAGAGGGGAACACATTTCAAGCAGGCGGTCATAAATCCGGGCGTGGGCGGTGTCCTCCGGGTGCTGCAATTCCTCCAGCGTGAGGTTGGTCGTCACAATCAGCGGCTTCCTGCTCCGGTAGCGGCTGTCAATCACATTGTAGACCTGTTCCAGACCGTATTCTGTGCCACGCTCCATTCCAAAATCGTCAATGATGAGCAGGGGGAAGCTGCAAAGGCGGGAAATATATTCGTTCCTGCCCGCAAAGCTGGCGGCAAGGTCGTTTAATATTGCTGCAAAGTTTGTCATGCACACCGGGACTTCCTGCTCCATGAGGGCGTTTGCAATACACCCGGCAAAATAGCTTTTCCCAGTGCCTACCCTGCCCCACAAGAGCAGCCCGTAGTTCCCGTCCTTTATCTGTTCCCAGCGTGCCACATATCCGGCGGCGTTCTTCATCTGCGGGCAGCTGCCGTTATCGTTGGCAAATGTCCAGTCCTGCATGGTCTTGTCTGTAAAGCCCTGCCGTTTCAGCCGTTCCACCGTTTCAAGGTGGCTGCGCCGCTTCTCGGCGGCTTCCCGTTCCTTACGGGCTGCCCGCTGGCAGTCGCACTCTGACGGGTGGCGGTCACGCCCGAAAAAGGTCTTGCCCTCCGGGAAATAGGCTTCTTTGGGTTTCCGGCATTTGCCGCAGTATAAAAGCCCGTCCTCCCCGGTGTAATCCTCCGGCTCGGCTGTGGTGTCGGTCATAGGCAGTATGGTGTTGTGGATTGTATCGGTCATAGGCTTTCTCCCTCCTTGAATGAATAGTCCGGTATGCCTTTCTTTGGCTTCTCTTTGGCAGCGTCCTCCTGCGCCCACTTGTAAATGGTGGCTGCATGGCTCTGGTACTGCTTCCCGGTGGAAGCGATGTGGCAGGAAAGGCGGTCAAGGTAATACTCCCACTTGCCGGGGAAGTCCTGTTCCAGCTCCAAAAGTTCTGTGTCAGAAAGAAATACATTTTTATATCTGCCATAAGCGGCGGGGGGCTGCCCCTCACTCGCTCCTTTTGTTTGGCTCTCTATTAGGTTGTTTATATTAGTTTGGTTAGGGGACGGTTTTCCGACCGTCATAAGGTCAGTTTTCCGGCTGTCAGTTGGTCGGTTTCCCGCCCTTATGAGGGGCGGTTTTCCGTCCGTCAGTTGGTCGGAAAACTGTACCACTGGGATAGGCGGCACTTTCACATACAGACGGTTGGCGGCAGAAAAGCCCGTCCGTCTGCGTTCCAGCAGCCCGGCAGCGTCCAGTTCGTTCAGTGCGCCCTTTATGGTGGTGCAGCCTTTATCCAGCATTTCCGCTATCTCTGCTATGGGGTAGACAATGTATGTCCGTCCCTCGCTGTCCTGCCAGCCGTTCTTCTGCGAAAGGGTGGAACGGTCTAACAGCAGCGCATATAACTCTCTTGCGGTGTGGGATAGGTCTGTTTCCAGCAGGAAACGGGGGTAAGGCAGGTAAGCGGGCAGCTCCGTTCCTGCGGTCATATAATCAGCGATAGGGTTCACCTCCTTGTGGTGTCTGTCTGTGGGTTCTGTTACGCTTTTAGGGGGCGTTTTTAAGGGAAAAGGATAAATGTATCACGCACCCTTTGACACCCTCCAAAAAAGCCTTGATTTATGCGGGTTTGAAATGCCCTAAAGCGTGACATTTCTCCCTTTGTTTCCGCTTCCGTTTGGCGGCGTTTATCCGCTTCATGCGTCCGGCGCAGTCCGGGCAGTATTTCCCCCGGTTGGATTTTGGGAAGAAGAACGCCCCGCAGACAGCGCAGCGTTTCCGGCTTCCCCGGCGCAAGAGGGCGGCTTCCAGTGCTTCATCAAGGGGCAGGACAGCGGCGGTAAACCAGCGGCAGAGCAGCGAATAGCTGATACTCTGTACACACACGCAAGGCTCGCCGTCCTCCAACAGCAGGCAGTTCCCGCTGTCATAGTTGCAGCACTCATGCACAAGGCGGCGGGCTGCCCGGTACTGGCGGTAGTCCATGCGGGGGATATTACCGTTCATGGCTCTGCTCCTTTCTGCGCTGCGGCTCGCTCCGGCGTAAAATCTGGTCGATATTGCCCTTGACAGTCTGCAAGCGGCGGTACTCCTCCCGTTTTGCCCGGTAATCGTTGTAGCCGCTGTTTTTCTCTTTGATAAGGCTTTCAATCTCTGCTTGCAGGGATTTATAGCTCGGCAGCTTGGAAATGCCGTTCTCCCTGAAATAGCGGGCGGCTGCGTCTGCTATGATAAAGTCACTTTCATGCTTCTGACGGTAGGCTGCTTTTGCTTTGGCGTTTTTCTGCTGTTTCAGCCCGTCCCGGACAGGGCGGGTCTTGGAATAGGCAAGCACCTGCCGTTGCAGCTCCTTTTTCCCGTTCAGCGTCTTTTCCACCTGCTTCAACCACGCAAGGCTTTCCTGCATGGCGGCATAGGCGGCAGAACAGGCTTCGTCCAGTTCCTCCGGGGAGGAAAAGCCGTACTGCTGATAGGCGGTAACGGTAGCTGCCATTTGCTTTAGGTTGTGCTTTGCCGCCCAGCGGTCATAGCCCACGCCCTTGCCCTCGGCTCGCTTGGCTTCCCGGTCAACCATGCGCTGCAAGGTGTTGTCTGCCGGGGTGGTTTTTGCAGCTTTTTCCCCTTGTAACGGCTTTTTAACTGCGGCAGGGTATTCGGGTATGGCTTTGGTCTGTTCGGCAGCTCTGTGGGCGTTCTGCGTGAGCAGGGCAAGGACAGCAGC
>NZ_JAQEGR010000034.1:0-10556 GCF_027667425.1 Fusicatenibacter saccharivorans | reverse complement strand
TCGATGTGATAAGTATATTTAATCACATTTTGAGTGGCAGGACATGACAGAAGATGAATGATATGAAGCGTCTGCTCTCGTATGCAGGTCCCTACAAGCGGGATATGATTTTCGGAGCAGTGCTGGTATTGGTAGAAACGTGTTTTGAACTTTTTATTCCGATTCTGATTTCCAATCTGATTGACATCGGCGTTGCGAACGGCGATATCCCTTACATTTACCGCAAGGGAATCCAGATGGGAGTCTGCGCGCTCTGTGCGCTTGTGACCGGAATTTTATACGCGCACTTTGCGGCGCGGGCGACGTACGGCTGGGGAGCTGAGATCCGGAAGGCGGAGTATGAGAAAATGCAGCAGTATGCATTTTCCAACCTCGACCACTTTGCGGTATCATCCCTGATCACCCGTATGACGACGGATGTTACCGTCATCCAGAATATGGTAAGCGCCGGCTTCCGCCCGATCACGCGCGGACCGTCGCTTCTGATTATGGGAATCGGCCTTTCATTCTATATGAATCCGCGGCTGGCATTTGTATTCCTTGTATGTACCCCGCTTCTTGGCTTTATTCTCTCCCTGATTGTGCGGAGAGTTGCCCCGATGTACACAAAACTGCAGTCCATGGTGGACCGCCTGAACAACGTTGTCCAGGAGGGGCTGACCGCGATCCGTGCCGTCAAAGCTTTCGTGCGGGATGAGTACGAGGAAGACAAATTCAACGAGGTCAACACCGACCTGACCGCAGCGAGCGAGCAGACGTTCCACTACGCCGTGCTGAATCTGCCGGCATTTCAGGGCGTCATGTATACCGCGATCGTGCTGATTCTGTGGTTCGGCGGAAATATGATTCTGAAAAAACAGCTTGCCGTCGGAAACCTGACCGGATTTCTAAGCTACGTCATGCAGGTCATGAACTCGATGATGATGATTGCAAACGTCTTCCTGCTTCTGACCCGTTCCATGGCGAGCGCACACCGGATTGTCGAGGTGCTCGATGAGAAAATCGTGCTCACCTCGCCGGAAAATGGTGTAACAGAAGTGACAGAGGGCAGCGTGGAGTTTGACAACGTATCGTTTAAATACAAAGAAGAAGCAAAAGAGTACGCACTCTCCGATGTTACGCTGAAGATCAAAGCTGGTCAGACGGTAGGAATCCTCGGAGGAACAGGTTCTTCGAAAACGACGCTGGTGCAGCTCATTCCGCGTCTGTATGATACCAGCCGCGGCACCGTCCGCGTCGGCGGAAAGGATGTGCGCGCGTACGATCTTGCCGCTCTCCGCGATGCAGTCAATATCATTCTGCAGAAAAACGTGCTGTTCTCCGGAACCGTGCGTGAAAACCTGAAATGGGGCAATGTGGATGCATCCGATGAGGAGATCTGGGAAGCATGCCGCGCGGCGTGTGCGGATGAATTTTTGAACCGCATGCCGGACGGCCTCGACACCGTGCTCGAGCAGGGCGCAAGCAACCTCTCCGGAGGCCAGAAGCAGCGTCTCTGCATCGCGCGTGCGCTGATCGGAAAGGCAAAAATCCTGATCTTCGATGATTCGACAAGTGCGGTCGACACGGCAACGGAGAAAAAGATCCGCGAGGCACTGGCGGCGCGGAAGAATGTCACAAAAATTATCATTGCGCAGAGAGTAACATCCGTCATGAATACGGATCAGATCATCATTCTTGATGACGGAAAAGTACACCGGATCGGCACGCACGCTGAACTGCTGGCGGATGACCCGATTTATCAGGAAATTTACGCCTCACAGATGAAGGGAGGAGACGAAAATGGCAGCGAGAGCTTATAGCGGAAAGAAACCAAAGAACCTGAAACACACGCTGCGCGTCTTCCTGTCTTATCTGGGACGGCACAAAAAAATGCTCGCAGTCGTAGCGGTACTGGTAACAATCAGCGCGGGAGCCAACCTCCTTGGAACGTATATGATCCGCCCGGTAGTCAACGGACTGGCGGACGGAGATGTGCACACACTGCTGCGCGGCGTGCTGATTACGGCACTCATTTTCGGGTGCGGCGCACTCGCAGCATACGGCTACACGCAGACCATGGTAAAAGCAGCACAGCAGGTTGTCTTTGATATCCGCCGCGATCTGTTCGAACACGTCCAGACACTGCCGCTGCAGTTCTTCGACAGCAGACGCCACGGCGATATCATGAGTCTTTTCACGAACGATATCGACACGATGGCAGATGCTCTGAACAACAGTTTTGCGATGGTTATCCAGAGCTTCATCCAGATTGTGGGAACACTGACCTTGCTGTATATCCTGAACTGGCGGCTCTCACTGATTGTAACGGTGTGCTACGGTATCATGTTCTGGTATATCAAGTTCAGCGGAAAGCGCAGCAAGGGTTATTATACGAAGCAGCAGAACAGCCTCGGAGAACTGAACGGCTATATTGAGGAGCTGATCACCGGACAGAAAGTCGTCAAGGTGTTCCACCACGAAGAAGAGAGCTTTACGGAATTCTGCAAAAAGAATGAGGAGCTCCGGAAAGCGGGAACCGGCGCGCAGGGGTATGCGGCGACGATGGTTCCTGTCGTTGTCAGCATTTCGTATGTCAATTATGCGATTGTGGCAGTGCTCGGCGGCCTTCTCGCCCTGCACGGAAAAGCCGATATCGGAAGCCTGGCAAGCTACCTTGTCTTTGTCCGCCAGGCGGCGCTTCCGATCAACCAGTTCACCCAGCAGAGCAACTTCCTTCTCTCAGCGCTCGCCGGTGCGGAGCGTGTCTTCGACGTGATGAGCCTGGAGCCGGAAATCGATGAGGGAAAAGTGGAACTGGTCAACGTAAAAGAAGAGAACGGCGCACTTGCCGTCTGCGAAGAGACAACAGGCCGCTGGGCATGGAAGCGCCCGGACGGAACGATGACGGAATTAAAGGGCGATGTGCGTTTTGAAAACGTGGATTTCGGCTACACGGCAGACCGTCTGATCTTAAAGAACATCAGCCTGTATGCCAAACCAGGTCAGAAAATTGCTTTTGTCGGTTCCACAGGAGCCGGAAAAACGACGATCACGAACCTGATCAACCGTTTCTACGACGTCCAGGGCGGCGCGGTTGTCTACGACGGCATTGACGTAAAAGATATCGAAAAAGACGCTCTGCGCCACTCCCTCGGTATCGTTCTGCAGGATACCCATCTGTTCACGGGAACCGTAGCAGAAAACATCCGTTTTGGAAAACTCGATGCCACGCAGGAAGAAATTGAACATGCGGCCAAAATTGCGAATGCGGATTCCTTCATCCGCCGTCTGCCGAACGGCTACGACACGATGCTGACCTCCGACGGAGCCAACCTCTCCCAGGGCCAGCGCCAGCTTCTCGCGATTGCCCGTGCCGCCGTTGCCGATCCGCCGGTGCTGATTCTTGACGAGGCAACATCTTCCGTTGACACCAGAACCGAGGCGCTGATCGAAAAAGGAATGGACCAGCTCATGGAGGGCAGAACCGTATTTGTCATCGCCCACCGCTTAAGCACCGTGCGAAACGCCAATGCGATCATGGTGCTGGAGCAGGGAAATATCGTAGAGCGCGGCGACCACGACGCACTTCTGGCACAGAAAGGAAAATATTATCAGCTCTATCATGGAATGTTTGAGCTGAGTTAAAAAGAAAGGAGTAAAGAGTATGAGAAAATATAACCGTATTTTTCTGATCGTCCTGGATTCTCTCGGAATCGGGGCGATGGCGGATTCGGAGAAGTTTGGGGATGTCGGTGTCAATACCTTCGGCCACATCTGGGAGAGTCAGGGAGGCCTTGAAATCCCGAACCTGCGCCGCCTCGGCATGGGAAATCTCTGCGGTGTGACAGAGGATGAGGCAAAGGGTTACGCCAGAAGACTGAACGAGGCGAGCAACGGAAAAGACACCATGACCGGCCACTGGGAGATGATGGGAATTTACACGACAAAGCCGTTCGTTACGTTCACCGACCACGGATTTCCGAAAGAACTGATCGACGAGCTGGAAAAACGAACCGGCAGAAAGATCATCGGCAATAAGGCGGCGAGCGGAACGGAGATCCTCGATGAGCTGGCAGAGCGCGAGATCGAAAACGGAGAACTGATTGTCTATACCTCGGCGGATTCCGTACTGCAGATCTGCGGCAACGAGGAGACGATGGGACTGGAGACGCTGTATCATTACTGCGAGATTGCCCGTGAGCTGACCATGAAAGACGAGTGGAAAGTCGGCCGTGTCATTGCAAGACCGTACGTCGGAAAGAAAAAAGGAGAGTTCGTCCGCACCGCAAACCGTCACGACTACGCTGTCAAACCGACGGGAAAAACCGTGCTCAACGCGATGCAGGAGGCAGGATATGATGTCATCAGTATCGGAAAAATCAACGATATTTTCTGCGGCGAGGGCATCACGGAGAGTCTGAAATCCAAGAGCAGCGTCCACGGCATGGAGCAGACGATTGAGACGGCAGGAAAAGATTTTACCGGACTGTGCTTTGTCAACCTCGTCGATTTCGATGCACTCTGGGGCCACAGAAGAAACCCGGAAGGCTACGGAAAAGAGATTGAAAAATTCGATGTGAACCTTGGAAAGCTGCTGGAGCAGTTAAAAGACGACGATCTGCTCCTGATCACGGCAGACCACGGCAACGACCCGACTTATACCGGAACGGACCACACCAGAGAACAGGTGCCGCTCCTTGCGTACTCACCGTCTATGAAGGAGAGCGGCCTTCAGGAGACGAAGGACACCTTCGCTGTGATCGGCGCATCCGTTGCAGAGAACTTCGGCGTAAAAATGCCGGAGGGAACGATCGGAACATCGATCCTGGAATCGTGGAAATAAGGAAGCGATGGCGTTTTCAGCTGAGGCGGTAAGAACCTTTCGAAAGTTTCACAAGCTGTCCTTCTTCGAGCAGCTTCTTTAAAACCCGCTGGAGCTGGCGGCGGCTGCAGTGGAGCTGCATGGCCATCTTTTCCACGCCGGAAAACGTCTGATCCGGACAGCGCTCTGAGAGATAAGAGAGGAAGGATTCCTCGAGCGTGGAAAAATTCGACTGGGAGCTGGAATAAAGCATCAGCTTTTCGGTGACAGAGTTTAAAAGATATCGTAAAAAGCGGTTGTCGTTCAGCAGAAGCTCTTTCGTGGAAGCGAGCGGCAGAACAATACAAAGCGCGGTGGTGCGTGCCTCGATCTGGTGCGTATCATCGCGTTTTCCGCAGAATTCCATATCGCCGATGCAGGTAAAGCCGTCGAGATAGCCGATCGGGTAGCTCGTGCCGTCGGCGCGGTTGGCGCTGATCTCGATGGAACCGTCCACGAGGAACGAGAGGTATTCCTCCGGATTCAGCGTGTCGAGCCGTTCGCCCTTTTCAAACTGATACAGAGAAAATGCGAGATCCGGGGTATCGAAAAGAGATGGGATCTCATGTTTCTGAAGATAAAAGTCCAGCAGAGCCGGATCAAAAATTCGTTTCATAGGAAAATCCTTTCACAGAAAAATTTTTTGGAAAACTTTTTCTTTATTGTGACATATGACACAAGAAAAAGCAAGAAAGTCTGCTAAGATAAACCAGAATGAAAAATGTTACAGTTTGCTGGGTACCAGTGAACTGTAACCGAAAAAGAGGAAAGGGGAGTTTTCAAAATGGAAAACGAATTATTTGAGAAAACAAAAGTGTCCAAAGCATATATGACGCTCGCACTTCCGGTCGTGCTCGGCATGGTCGTGTCGCTGATCTATAATATGGTAGATACTTTTTTCATCGCGCGGACCGGAAACACGGCACTGATTGCCGGCGTATCGCTCGGCACACCGATTTTCACGCTGATGATTGCACTCGGTGACATCTTCGGCGTCGGCGGCAGTTCCGTCATTTCGCGCCTCTTCGGTAAAAAAGAGTACGAGGACGGAAGACGGATCAGCGTATTCTGCTTTTACGCAGCGATTGCTGTCGGCATTGCGGTCAGCATCATCCTGCTTGCCGCCAAACAGCCTATCCTTGGCCTGCTTGGCTGTGATGAGACGACGTGGCAGTATGCGGGGGACTATTACCAGTGGATTGCACTCGGCGCACCGTTTATCATCCTGCAGCTGACGCCGAACAATCTTCTTCGGACCGAGGGCTTCGCAAAAGCCTCGATGATCGGAACAATGCTGGGAGCCGTTGTCAACATCATTCTTGACCCGATCTTTATTTACACGCTCGGCATGGGAGCAGCCGGAGCAGCGATTGCAACGGTGATCGGCAACATCTGCGGTGATATTTTCTATGTTATCTTTATGATAAAGAAATGCCGCTATCTCTCCGTCGATTTCCGAAAACTGAAAATGACCGGAGCAGAGGTGCTCGCCGTTCTTGCCATCGGCATTCCGGCATCCGTCACAAACTTCATGCAGAGCATCGGCGTGACGCTGACGAACCGATTTTTGCAGCCGTATGGAACGGACAAAGTTGCAGCGATGGGAATTGCTTTGAAAATTATTATGATTTCTGTTCTTGTGATGGTCGGTTTCGCTTTTGGCGGACAGCCGCTGGTCGGATACAATTATGGAGCGAAAAATAAAAAACGTCTCAGTGAGACGATCCGCTTTGCCTTCCTCCTGGAAGTGCTGACCGGTGCCGGAATGGCGGTTGTGCTCGGTGCGGCGGCTCCGCTTCTCGTGGGACTGTTCTTAAAAGAGGCGGATGTCATTGCAGTGGCCCAGCAGATCCTTCGCGTCCAGCTCATTGGTATGCCGTTTGTTGGTATCGTACTCGCATCGACCTGTATTTTCCAGGCGATCGGAAACGGGGCAGGAGCAATGATTCTTTCAGCAGGACGTCAGGGCGTGATTTTTGCCATTGTAATTTTCTGCGCTTCAAAACTTGCCGGTTTTTCCGGTGTTATTGCCTCCCAGCCGGTTTCTGATTTTCTGACCGCATCGGTGGCTGTGATGATTCTGCTTCAGTGGAAAAAGAAAGAATTTGCAAAATAAGAAAGAACAGCAAAGCTGCTGCGGCACAGCGTTCCGGAACGGGAACCTGCCGCAGCCGCTTTTGGCGTGCGCAAAAAAACAGAATTCCTGCACAGGCGGCCGCTATGTCAAAAACACGTAAAAGTGATGAAAAAACGTCTCTTAATTCGGCAGTATTACGGGATTGCATTCTGAGAAAACAAGATATAAAATGGCATGAGATTCGACAAAAAGGGGAAGCAAAAACATACGACAATAGGGAGGACATCACATGGCAACAAAGAAAAGTGCAGTAAAAGATCTGACAAACGGCAGTCCGGTAAAACTGATTCTGGGGTTTGCACTGCCGCTGCTGCTCGGCATGTTGTTCCAGCAGTTTTACAGCATGGTCGATACGATTATTGTAGGAAAATTCTTAGGCGCGAAAGCGCTCGCGGCTGTTGGAAGCACAGGTTCGATCAACTTTATGATCGTGGGATTCTGTATGGGAGTCTGTAGCGGATTTGCAATTCCGGTTGCGCAGATGTTCGGGGCAGGAGACCGGAAAGCGCTGTGCCGGTATGTAGGAAATGGAGCCGTCCTGGCCGGTATTCTTTCCGTGGTGATGACCGTTCTTGTCTGCATCTGGTGCCGCGACATTCTGATTCTGATGAAAACCCCGTCCGATATTCTGGACGGTGCATACGCTTACATCTTTGTTATTTTCCTCGGAATTCCGCTTATGGTGCTCTATAACCAGACATCAGCAATCATGCGGAGCCTCGGCGACAGCCGCTCCCCACTGATTTTCCTCGGTATCTCTTCAATACTGAATATCGTGCTAGATCTTGCGCTGGTCCGCCCGATGGGAGTAGCGGGAACCGCGTGGGCGACGATTATCGCGCAGGGAGTCTCTGGATTCCTGTGTCTCTTTTATATGAAGAAAAAATTCACCATCCTTGCTTTTACGAGAGAGGACTGGAAGCTGCACAAGCATTATGTGCTTAATCTGTGCAATATGGGAATCCCGATGGGACTGCAGTATTCAATCACCGCGATCGGAAGTGTTATTTTGCAGACCGCTGTCAACGGCCTTGGTTCCACTGCGGTTGCATCTGTTACGGCTGCCGGTAAAATTTCCATGTTCTGCTGCTGCCCGTTCGACGCGCTCGGCTCCACTATGGCGACGTATGCCGGACAGAACGTCGGTGCGAAGAAGATGGATCGTGTCAACACCGGTATTTTGACAAGTTCCATTATTGGAAGCGTGTATTCCGTGGTCATTTTAGGAGTCATGTTTCTGTGGTCCCGCCAGATTTCGCTTCTCTTTGTAGATGCATCTGAGACGGTCATCCTCGACCAGGCGCGTCAGATGCTGCTGATCAACATGGTATTTTACATTCCGCTGACCCTTGTCAATGTCGTACGCTTTACCGTGCAGGGCATGGGCTTCAGCAAATTTGCAATCCTTGCCGGCGTCTGCGAGATGATCGGCCGTTCGGTGGTAGCCTTTTTCCTGGTTCCGTATTTTGGTTACACCGCAGTCTGCTTCGCAAGCCCGGTGGCATGGATTCTCGCCGATCTGTTTCTCGTTCCGGCGTACCTGTACTGCGCAAAAACGCTTCGTTCTCTTTTTGAGAAAAATGCGCAGATGATGTAAGCCGTGCCGCAAGATGGACAAGCTGTTTCAATTCTGGTATAATGGAGCCTGGATTTTAGGAAAGCTGAAAAAGAATCCCATAGAAGAGAGGAAGATATCCTATGAAACAGTCGGTATTAGAATATAAGAAACTTCTGGAGCAGGAAGGCCTTCTGGTGGAATTTGCAGAGCCGGAAGGAAAAGAAGGAGAGGACAGACCCGTTACCCTCGTAACGTATTTTTCGGGCGGAGCGGATCAGGGAACGCTGTTTCTCTGCAAAGGAGCTGCATTCAAAGAGGCATACTTAAAAGACGCCGTAAACCGCGGTGCTGTTGCCTATGTAAGTGAAAAAAAATACGAAGCGGGAAAAGAAATTCCGGCGCTCATCGTCAACGATGCCAGAAAAGCACAGTTTGTGCTGGGTGAGGCGTTTTACGATTATCCGGCAAAGTCGCTGCATGTCACGGCGCTGACCGGAACAAAAGGAAAGACAACGACAGCCTACTACCTGCAGTCGATGCTCGATGCCTGCCTGAAAAAACAGGGCGGAAACGGATGTGCACTGTTAAGTTCGATTGAATATTACGACGGAAAGACGAGAGAAGCATCAACGCTCACCACGCCGGAATCCCTGGAGCTGTGCCGTCATATGCGCAATGCCGTAGATGCAGGCCTTTCCCATATGGTGATGGAAGTATCCTCCCAGGCGCTCAAATACGAGAGAGTCGGAAACACGCATTTTGATACCGCCATTTTCCTGAACATCTCCAAGGACCACATCAGCCCGACGGAGCACAAGGATTTTGATGATTATTTCCAGTCGAAATTAAAGATCTTCGACCGCTGCACCTGCGCCTGCGTGAACCTGGACAGCGACCATATCGGGGAAATCCTGAAAGCTGCGGCAAAATGTGAGCGCGTCGTTACGTTTGGATCGAAAGAAAATGCTGTAATCCGCGTGAGTGATATCAAGCCGGGCAGAGGAAAATTCTATTTCCATGTGGCAGGACCGGATTTCTCGGAAGATTTTACCCTGCCGGTGCACGGAGCCTTCAATGTGGAGAATGCCGTAGCTGCCATTGCGGCTGCCTGGTCGATGGGAATCCCGGTTTCGCTGATCAAGGAAAGCCTCCTTGGCGTCACCGTTCCGGGAAGGATGGAGACGTATGAGAGCAGCGCGGGCGAGGTCACGGCGATCGTGGATTTCGCGCACAATGGCCTGAGTTTTGAAAAAATGTTTGATACCGTAGCACTCGAATACCCGGGGAGCCGCGTAAGCGTTGTGTTCGGAACCCCGGGCGGAAAAGCATTCAACCGCAGAAAAGATATGGGTGAGATTTCCGGAAAACGGGCGGACCGGATTTTCCTCGTACCGGATGATCCGGGAAACGAAGATCCGCAGGCGATCTGTGAGGAGATCGGCGGGTACATAGCAAAGGAAGGTGCATCCTTCCAGATCCGCATGGACCGCGGAGCAGCAATCCGGGAGGCGATTCTTGGCGCCGTACCGGGAGAGGTTGTTCTGATCCTTGGAAAAGGCGCGGACGTGACGATGCACGTCGGAAACGGAAATGTGCCGTACCGGTCAGATGCCGTCTATGCAAAAGAGGCGCTTGCCGAATATGGAAATGCATTTGCCGAAGCGGCAACGGCCCGTGAAACAGAAGAATAGAAGCAAAAACAGAAAAAACAGAGCAAAAAAGACACGGAACAGAAAAATCCGTGTCTTTTTTGCGTCTGGCGGCAGCAGAAATGAAAATCAGACAGGAAATTTGGCGGATACATCCTACAAAATGTAGAAAAGAAGGACAGAAACTAGCCCGTATGACGAAAAGTTGTTAAAAATATAACGAACGAAAGTTAGACGTGTGAAACTAAACACAGAAAGCAAAAACCCGGGAACCATGCGGAAAAAGACGAATTCTGCGGGATGAAGGACAAAGCTGTAAGTTTTTGGACAGAGATTTCGCTTTTAGAAAATAATATTCCCGTTTTGCCG
>NZ_JAQEGR010000033.1:0-10565 GCF_027667425.1 Fusicatenibacter saccharivorans | reverse complement strand
CCTCCGGCGAGGAGCCTTCGGAGAACGCAATGCACCAACCTTTGGGTGGTGTATAATTGCGCCCTTAGTAAACTAAGGGGGTTCCGGCATCTCCCGTTCCAGCAGTTTTTTCAATAGTTCCTGCGTGTCCTGTCTGTGAAAAATGAGTTTCAACAACAGCATGACATCATCATCTGTCAGGCGTTCCGGCTCTTGCAGAAAACTTTCCAGCATACCGCCACGGGTACAGAGCCGGTGCGTCCGTTCCTTTCGGGTAAGCTGTTTCAACTGGTGCTGCAATGCCTTTTCATCATTGATGGCTTTCCGCAGTTTCTTTTCGCTTTTTTCCAACTCCCGATTGAGTTTTTCCAGCTTTGAGGTATCAGGCAAGGGCAGCGTCCTCCTTTCCCGGTATCAGCACATAAATCCGGTTTGGTTCTCCAATGCCCTGACGCACCCGCATGATAAGTCCGGCAGTTTCCAGTTCATTCAGAGAACGCTTGACCGTCATGGAGCTGCGGGACAGGACTGCGGCAATGGCTGTGACAGGGAAGCAGACAAAGAGGATTCCGTTCTCGTCCTCCTGCCCTTTGGAGAGCATAGCGTCCAGCATCCGGCAGTACATGACCTTTGCGGTGCTGCTGACTGGAAATCCTGTCAACGCTCTGGGAAAAGGCATACAGGGCGGCAATGGTGTGTCTATCGTCATAAATTCAAAATTCATTCTGTGTGTTCCTCCTTTTTCTTTGCTCGTTTGGATAAATAACAGGGGCAGTCAATCACAACCGCCCGGAAGCTCTGCTTGCACCCATGCTGGCATTTCCGGCATAATTCGTTGTAAGTGACACGCCCCCGGTCATTGAGGTAAAAGGAAAGCTCATACTTCCTCTTTTTGCTCATTCTCGGCATATTGCGCTTCCTCCCGTTTTAGTGTATGGTTTCGGGGCGATTTTCGGTAAAATTACAGCCATAGAGCCGCTTAAAATCTCCCGAAGTATCAGCGATAGGGTAGACTGTCCCCCTATCAGATTGTTGTGTTTCGGTATCATTTCGGTGTCAGTTCGCCAGTTCTCCCCGGTGTCGTTCCTCCCCTGAATCTCACAGCGGCGTATCGCTCCCTTTGGTACGCTCGTTTTGGTCAGGGTTCCTCCATATCCCTGCCAAAATTCATGGCGCTACATCGCCGGGGAAGCATATCCCACACAGGCTGGTCATTCGATTGGAATAATCCATCGATGAACTACCTGTATCATAGAACATTTTTGTGCCCTGTGCCGTATGTCCACAAAGTAGGAATTAAGGGTAAAAATCAGAAATTTCCACGATTACGGAAAGTGTGATATAATCCAGATAAGCGGCAGCAATGAAACCGTTGGAAAGGAGCGTGTGCCCATGAAAGGAGCAACAAGCATACAGGAACGCCTTTGGGAACTCCGCAAGGACAAAGGCTTAAATCTGGAAGAACTATCAAAACTAACGGGTATTTCTAATCAGCCCTTGGCAGTTATGAAAAAGAAGATTTTAAGGAAATCAATCATGGCAACCTTATCACGCTGGCAGACTTCTATGGGGTTTCCGTCGATTATCTGCTGTGCCGGACAGAGAACAGGGAGCAGATCAACACGCCACTGACGGAGCTGCATTTGAACGATGAAATGGTTGCACTTCTGAAAAGCGGTCGGATCAACAACCGTCTGCTCTGCGAACTTGCCACCCATAAGGACTTTATCAAGTTTCTTGCGGACATTGAGATTTATGTGGATGGGATTGCCACCATGCAGATTCAAAACCTCAACACCCTTGTCGATACTGTCCGACATGAAATCATAGAACGGTATCGCCCTGGCGAAGATGACCCACATTTGAAAGTGCTGCAAGCCGCCCATATCAGTGATGATGAATATTTCAGCCACATGGTTCTGGATGACCTAAACCTGATTATCCGGGATATTCGGGAAACCCATAAAAAGGATAGTGAGAGTGCGCCCCAGACCACTGTTGCCAATGAACTGAAAGAAAATCTGGAAGCGGTCGAAAATTTCAAGGGCAGCCGTTTGGAAAAACTGGCAGTGCTTTACTGCAAGCAGCTCGGTATCAACTATAAAAATCTGTCAGATGAAGAATTTCGCTGGCTTATTCGGATTCTCCAAAAATCAAAGAAAACGGGAACGCCTATCAACCAGAGGAAAAAACGGTAAAGGAAAACCGCTGTTGCATGGTTTGTTGGATTCCATGTAGCAGCGGTTTGTGCTGTGGTTATTACTTCATTCGTTTTCTTAATATTCGGCGATAATTTGTTTCTCCCTTTGGTGCGTCCTGTATAATTTCCAACACACCATCTTCAAGCATTTTATCAATGCGATTGGAAATCCATACATCACTAATTCCAAGTTGATATTTTCCTAAAACATTACCTATGACAATAGCCATTTTGAATTGCTCTGGCTGTTCCGCAATTTCACGAAGAATGAAACTATCATATATATCTTCTGAAACGCTTTGCAATTTACCATTTAACATTGCACGCAAAGGTGCATTTTCATTTTGAAGTTGATTCCATTTCATAGCACAAGCTGAAAGAAATACAGGATTAGCTTTCTCTTGTAGAGTTATATAGTTTCCCCATTCGCCAGGAGAGACCTCGCCCCATGCTATTTTGGATGTCATAGTATTTTCTTTTCCATATTCCCATGTAGGTAACTTAACCAAATAAATTGTTGTCTGGCAGTTTAAGGGTTGAAGTTGTTTCATAAGCCAATACATACCACAAAGCTCATCTGGATTATAGCTATACCAAATGCGAATTTCTTCCCCAGCTACATATCGTTCAATCACTGAGGTCAATGTAGTTTTAATTTTCTGTATTTTTTCTTCAACCTGATAATCTAAATCCTCTACAAAGCAGACAGACAGCATTTTCTTGAAAACATTTTTCCGCTGTTCGCCAATTCCATTATCAGAAATATCTCCCACACTAAGAGCCATATCAAAACAATAAACATCACAGCTCTTGCCTCCCAATGGAATAGCATTCTCCCAAGCAATGCGTTCTTGTTCCTGTGCTTGAAGCTGTGCTTTTTTCATTTCATCTGAAGATGGAACACTCCCGTCTTCATGCCTCATAAATATTGAAACAGCACTTCCTCTATACTTTCCCTTGCCGTAAGTTTGGGCAATTTTCAAACTTCCACAGGCACTTTCACCAAATACAATTTCAATCATCTTATATACCTCCGATTTAATTGCTCCCGTTATGAATAAATCATCTCATGCAAAACAATTTCTTCTGCCCGGTTATGAATGTTATTGCAACGCTGCACCCATTCCATTTGGTGGGTACGCTTCAATTCCTCGGTTACGCCCTCGGCAGTTTTCATCTGCTCCATGATGGTGTCTAACCGTTCCTGTGCCTGTTCGTTCAGGTCTGCAAGATATGTCCACAATTCCCCGGTCAGTATCAATGTATTCAATCTGGCTGGGTGGACTTCCCTTAAATATTCCCGGTGCATCCGTCCGTACTTTCCGATAGGGCGGTGTTCCTCCGGCAGTTTCAAGTCCGGGATGTAATAATCTCCGACAAGGATATAATCAATTCCGTTTTCCGTTATTCTTGGTTTCAATTCGCTCATGTTCCTTACCTCCTGTGGAAGCAGGCTCGTCTGGTACTAACTCAATCACATCGGTAATCTCACAATTCAGCGTTTCGCAGATACGGGCTAATGTGTCCATGCTGATGTGCTTTCCCTCTTTGCTCATGTTGGCAATCATATTTGTTGTCATACCAGCGGCAAGCCTTAAATCCTCTTTTCTCATATCACGCTCTAACAGTGTGTGCCAGAGTGGCTTATAGCTGATGTGCATATTGTTTTCCTGCCTTTCTATCTATACCACCGGGGCGGCTGCCCCGGCAGGAACTTTTCTCTTATTATAGCACCAATCTTGTGAAATCACAATTTATTCTTGTAGCCTGCCGCTGATACCGTCTGGATTGTGCTTTTCCTTTCGTTTTTTGTTCCAACTAATTAGCCATGAACTGCTTCATGCCCTGGCTCTTTGCTCAAGTGAGATAAAGAAGTAAAAGAAGTGTAAAAAATTTTGCCGTTCCTATCCGGCACTTGCGCATTGTGTCGGATAGGTCGGGCGGTTATTCGGGCAAGTCCACCTTGCCAACAAAAGAATAATAAATCTCAATGTCCTGTCTGCGGGTCTTGTTCTCGTCATAGCTGCACTCATGCACAACGATTTTCTCTACAAACTCCCGCAGCAGAGTAGGGGTAAGTTCTTCAAAGCTGGTATGCCGCCGGACAACATTCATAAACTTTTCTGCGTTCACGGTGGCTTCCTGTGCTTTGGAAAGCTCCGCTTGGATAGCGGCGGCTCTTTCTTTCAGCTCCCGTTGTTCTGCTTCATAGTCTGCCGACAGCTCTGTGAAACGCTCGTCTGATATGCGCCCGGTCACGCTGTCCTCATACAGCCGCTTGAAGATAGCGGATAACTCGGCTATGCGTTTCTCGGCGGCTTCCAGTTCCTTTTTCTTGGCGGCGTTCCTGCGCTTGCCCCCGTCCTCGTTCTGCTCAATCAAGAGCTTCATAAACCGGGCTTCATGCTTTGCCGCATAGCTTGTCACTTTCCGCAGATTGGAGAGTACACCAGCGGTCAAGAGGTCGGTGCGGATAAAGTGCGCCGTACAGTCATGGGTGCGCTTCTTGTAGTTGCCGCAGATATAACAGTCCTGCTTGCGCTTGTCCGTCTGGTATCGCTGCTGATACATCACGCTGCCGCAGTCCGCACAGAACAGTATGCCGGAGAACAAACCCACTTCATCATAGCGGTTGGGGCGTTTGCGCTGTTTGCGAAGCTCCTGCACCCGTTCCCATGTTTGGGTGTCTATGATAGGCTCGTGGTGGTTCTCGAAAATCACTTGCTTTTCCAGGGGATTTTCTACACTGTGCTTGACTTTGTAAGAAAGTTTTTCTGTCTTGAAATTTACCAGACAGCCTGTGTATTCCCGGTTTTCAAGGATATGCACTACGGTATTAGTCGCCCACTTGCACTCATAGCCGGGGTGGTAGCGGCGGGTGCTGCCCGTCCTGCGGTATTCCAGCGTCCCCGGCGTGGGGATTTGCTGCTCTGTGAGCATACGGGCTATCTTAGTCGGACCATTCCCAGCAAGGCAGAGGTTGTATATCTGCTTGACTACGGGTGCAGCTTCCTCGTCAATAATAAAATTTTCGTCCTCGTCCATGAGGTAGCCATACACAGGCTTGCTTGTGATGGGCTTGCCACTCATACCTTTTGAGCGTTTTACTGCTTTGATTTTCTTGCTCGTATCTCTCACCAGCCATTCGTTAAATATATTCCGCAACGGGGCAAAGTCATTGTCGCCCTGTGCGCTGTCCACTCCGTCATTGATAGCGATGAAGCGGACACCTTTCTGTGGGAAAATCATTTCTGTGTACATTCCCACTTGCAGGTAGTTTCGCCCTAACCTCGACATATCCTTTACGATAACTGTCCCGACTTTTCCGGCTTCAATGTCCGCAAGCATGGCTTGAAAACCGGGTCTTTGAAAGTTCGCACCAGAATAACCGTCGTCCGTGTACCAGCGCAGATTGGAAAAGCCGTTCTGCTTTGCATAGGTTTCAAGGATACGCTTCTGATTGGAAATGGAATTGCTCTCGCCTTGCAGCTCGTCCTCATGGGAAAGTCTTGGGTAAAGGGCGGTAATTGGTTGTTGGTTGGCCTGTCATAACATAAAATCCTCCGTTTCCGACAGCCAGCCCCACTATTCCGTACCTTGATTGTACCACATGGGGCGGCTGTCTGTATAGCGGCAAAAGCGTCAAATCTGCTTCTTTATGGTCGGTCAAATCGCCGTTTTTTGTGTAGCAGCTTCCGCTTCCAGCACTTTCATCATCTTGTCGGCTGCGGTGTCGGTTGCGCCCTGCTTGAAGAAGCCGGAAACGGTAAGGACGGAGTTGCCCATGCGGATTTCCGTTACACAGTCCGGGCGGCGGTCTGTTTTGGTGGTGCTTGTCTGTTTCGTTTCTGTCATAGGCTCTCCTTTCGCTGCTTCATCAGCTGCTTTAAGCGTTCCAGCTTTTCCTGTGCGGTTTCCTTTCGGAAGTTGCTGCCCGTGAAGCGGACAGGGGCGCACATGGAAGTCAGCCTGTCATAGATACGGGCGTGGGGTGTGTCCTGCGGGTGCTGCAATTCCTCCAGCGTGAGGTTGGTCGTGGCGATCAGCGGCTTGCCGCTTCGGTAACGGCTGTCAATCACGCTGTAAACCTGTTCCAGCCCGTATTCTGTCCCTCGCTCCATACCGAAATCATCAAGTATCAGCAGGGGGTAGCTGCAAAGGCGGGAAATATATTCGTTCCTGCCCTCAAAGCTGGCAGCAAGGTCATTGAGTATCGTTGCAAAGTTTGTCATGCGAACGGCAACCTCTTTTTCCATAAGGGCGTTGGCGATACAGGCGGCAAGGTAGCTTTTTCCTGTCCCCACGCCTCCCCAAAACAGGTAGCCGATATTTTCAGCCTGCATGGTTTCCCAGCTCTCCACATAAAAGCGGGCGGTTTCGGTCTGTGGGTTTCTGCCGTTGTCATGCTCAAATGTCCAGTTCCGCATAGCGGGGTCGGCAAAGCCCCGGCGTTTCAAGTCCTCCACTGTTTCAAGGTGCTTCTGTCGGCTTTCGGCGGCTTGCTGCTTTTCACGGGCTGCCCGCTGGCAGTCGCAGTCTGTTGGGTGTCGGTCATGCCCTAACCATTGGGCGGTTTCTTTTGAAAAGTAGGCTTCTTTGGGCGTATGGCACTTGCCGCAGTATAAAAGCCCGTCCTCGCCTGTGTAGTCCTCCGCTTCGGCGGTAGTGGTTGTAATATCCGTAATCATAGCTTCAATCTCGTTTTTCATAAGCTCTCGCCCTCCTTACATGAATAATCGGGTATGCCCTGTTTCGGGGCAGCCTTGCCTTTGGCAGCGTCCTCCTGCGCCCACTTGTAAATGGTGGCTGCATGGCTCTGGTACTGCTTCCCGGTGGAAGCGATATGGCAGGAAAGCCGGTCAATATAATACTCCCACTTGTCGGGCAGCTCTGTTTTCAGCCCGGAAAGCTCTGTATCGGTCAGTATCACATTGTTGTATCTGCCATAAGCGGCGGGGGCGGGGTGTCCCGTTTCTCCCTCTCTCTCTTTTTCTATCTCTTTCTCTAACTCTATCTCTATCTCTGGTGGACGAATGTCGGACAAATGTCCGCCTTTTGTCCGGGGCGGTAAAAGTGCCTTGTTTTCCAGCCTTGCAGCCCGTTTTCTCTCGGCTTCGGTAGAGGACTGTCCTATCATCAGCTCAATATCGGTCATATAAAAAGCCCCGCTGTCAAGCTGCTCCACAAGCCCCAACTGCCGGAAAATCTCTAAAGCCCTTTCAACCGTCCCTATCTGGTGGCGGGTCAGTGTCGCTATCATCTGCGCTGTGTAGGGGATATGCTCGTCAAGCTGCAACTTCCCGCCGTTTTTCAGAGATTTTAAGTACAGCTTCAAGAGGATATTGGAATATAAAATCCCGTCTTTCATATCTTCCAGCAGCACAATGGAGTCGCTGTCAAAAAAATTCTCTTTCAGCTTGAGGTAGTAATACTTGCGGTTATCTGCCATTGTCCCTGTCCTCCTTTTTCCGGCGTTTGGAGTAGTAGCGGGGGCAAAGTATGATAACCGCCCGGAAGCTCTGCTTACAGCTATGGGTACAGCCCCGGCAGAGGTCGTTGTATGTGATACGGTCGCAGGTGGTATTCCCGACTTTTACTTGCCGCAGGAAAAAAGACCATTCCAGCCGCCGTTTCTTGCTCATTCTTGGCATGGGTGCGCTCCTTTCTGCCGTTTCCGCTGGTGTGGCGGTATCGACGGTAATTCTGTATCATCTCGGTATCATTTTCGGGGTTTTTCTGCCCTGTAAGCCCGTTAAAAAATCCTTTGGTATTGCGGGTAGAGTACGGGGCAGCCCCCTTGTTCTGTATGGGTTCGGGTACATTTTGGGGTGGTTTTTATCGTTCCTGTTCCTGCCTTTTCACAGGCTTGCGCTCCCGGCGTAAAATCTGGTCGATATTGCCCTTGACAGTCTGTAAGCGGCGGTATTCCTCCCGTTTTGCCCGGTAATCGTTGTAGCCGCTGTTTTTCTCTTTGATAAGGGCTTCAATCTCTGCTTGCAGGGCTTTATAGCTCGGCAGCTTGGAAATGCCGTTCTCCTTGAAATAACGGGCGGCTGCGTCTGCTATGATAAAGTCGCTTTCGTGCTTCTGTCGGTAGGCTGCTTTTGCTTTGGCGTTTTTCTGCTGTTTCAGCCCGTCCCGGACAGGGCGGGTCTTGGAATAGGCAAGCCCCTGCCGTTGCAGCTCCTTTTTCCCGTTCAGCGTCTTTTCCACCTGCTTCAGCTCTGTAAGGCTTTCCTGCATGGCGGCATAAGCGGCAGAACAGGCTTCGTCCAGTTCCTCCGGGGAAGAAAAGCCGTACTGTTGATAGGCGGTAACAGTAGCTGCCATTTGCTTTAGGTTGTGCTTTGCCGCCCAGCGGTCATAGCCCACGCCCTTGCCCTCGGCTCGCTTGGCTTCCCGGTCAACCATGCGCTGCAAGGTGTTGTCTGCCGGGGTGGTTTTTGCGGCTTTTTCCTCCCGCAAGCGTCCCTTTTGGGTGTGGGGGTATTCGGGTATGGCTTTGGTCTGTTCGGCGGCTCTGTGGGCGTTCTGCGTGAGCAGGGCAAGGACAGCAGCCTTGTCAAAATCGTCCCCCAGCTTCCGGGCTGTGATAGGCTTTGTCCTGTCCGGCGTGAGGTAGGAAAGCCGCCCCCGGCTCTCCTTGACAGTTACGCCCTCCCGCAGCAAAAGGGAAGAAAACTCGTCAAAGCTGCCAGCTTGGGAAAGTGCCTGCCGTATCGTCCGGCGCAGCTTCGCCTTGTCCGTTTCAAACTTGGTGGGCTTGGTCGGCTGTCCTGCGGCTTCTCTGACAGCGTTCTCTTTATCAAGGGCAAGCTGCCCTTTCTTTGCCGCCCAGTATTCCCGTTCCGTTATCCGTTCCTTGCTGCCGTTCAAGAGGTCGATTTGGTAAAGCCCCTCCCGGTGGCACATCTCCATGACTTCACTCTTGAAATATTCCATAGCGGCGTTGGTGCAGCGGTGCTTGCAGCCCGCCCGTGTGTCGGCTGGTCTGTCCATGTAGGGCAGAAGCGGGACTTCGTAAATCCGCAGGGAGTTGATGACGATATGCACATGGATATTCCCGCTGTGGTTATGCCCGTCCGGGTGGGTGCAGATTAGGGCTTGGTGTCCGGGGAAATGCTCCTTGCAGAACTGCTCGCCCAGCTCCTGCGCCCGGTCTACGGTCAAGCCGTTGTCTGTCCCGTCCCGTGGGTCAAAGCTGATGATATAGTGGTGGCTTTTCACATCTTCCCGTTTTTGGTTTTTCTCATAGCGGAGATTGGCTCGCATACAGGCAACAGCGAAATCCTCGCCCCCGCAGTTGAGGGAAGAAATGCGGTAATCCTCCCTCGGTATCAGCCGCCCGTTTTCATCAAGGGTGGCTTTCATGGTAAACTCGTCATGCTCAAATGTGAGATAGGCTTCCGCTGCGCCATAGTCGGCGTTTTTAGAGCTGATATGTTTGAATGTTGCCAACAGCGTCACCCACTTTCTGCAAGACTTCAAACTTTAGGGCAGCAAGGTCGGAAACCGCCGCCCGTACCTCCCCGGCAAGCTGCGGATAGGGACTGTGCCACTCGTTCAGCGTCCGGGCTATCTGGTTTAAGTTGCCGCCGATCCTCCCGTATTCGGCGGTCAGCTTCCCGACAGCGGCAAGCAGCTCGTCATTGATGGGGGAAACGGTTATGATGGGGCGTATGGCTGCCCCGGTTATGGCTTGCCGGATAAACTCGGCTTGGCTCATGTGGTAAGCAGAAAGCCGCTGGGCAAACTCGGCGTATTCTTCCTCGGTCATGCGTGTTTTGACTACCCGGCTGCGGTGCGGCGTGTTGTATCGTTTCATAGGTGGTTGACCTCCTTTCTGTGCGTGGTGTCCTCTCACTAATAGGAGAAAAACAGGGTGTGAAGCGGAACTGTTTTTGAAAAATCCGAAAAATATTTTGAGGGGTTTTTCAGCGGCGCAAGCCGCATAAGCAGGGTTTGGGGAAGGCACTCCCCAACAAGATTCCCGCAGGGGCAAAATGAGCGATAAGCGAATTTTGGCACCTCGGTAGAATCTTGCTCTAAGAAACTGCCGGCCTGCCGTTCACTTGCTACTGCCACTTTTTCAGAAAATCTATAACCAGCTTTTTTTATAAAAGGCTGCGGGCTGGCGTTTTTCCCTTACTCCCTACAAACCACAAAAGAGCAGAATGGACGGACTTTCCGGCAAGAACTTTTCCGGCGGCTCGGTCTTTCCCGACAATAAGGCGTTTCGGAAGCTGCGTTTTGCCCGCTGTCTGAAAAAAATGGCAGCCTTTTTTGGTTTCACTGTCTAATACGGAACTTTTGGAAATTTGCCAAAAATGGACGCAAAAAAAGCAGCAAATCTTTTTCGGATTTACTGCTTCATGTGCCGCTGCGG
>NZ_JAQEGR010000032.1:0-11894 GCF_027667425.1 Fusicatenibacter saccharivorans | reverse complement strand
GGGCTACTTATAAATATGCGTTGCTAAAAGCGAAATCTCTGAGTAAAAACGGCACTTGTTGACAGAATGATACATATGGGATATACTTAAGTAGGTACTTAAGTATAGTAAGAGCTTTATATTCTAGCGTCAGATAAAACAAATACTTGCGCCATTACTAGACGCAAGCATTTTACTACATTTATTATTTCTGGCAACTCGCTTTCACACTGTCACTCCACGGTGCCAATTCGGATAACTGTTCATCCGTCATTTTGGCATTGGGCCGATGTTCCAGCAGATATTCCAGGTAGCGGTAAACATTCAAACCATTAGCTTTTGCCATCTCTACCATTGTGTAGGTAAGAGCGCTCGCTTCAGCACCTTTTGAACTGGAACTGAATAACCAGTTCTTTCGACCAACGGTAAATGGACGGATCGCATTCTCACTTAAGTTATTGGAAAAACTGCAATGGCCATCTTCCAGATACATCATCAGCGACTCTTTTCGATTTTGGGCATAGTTCACCGCTTTCTCGAAGCGGGTTCCACGGTGGGGACGTTGTTGTTCCAGCCATTCCCAGAATGCATCGAGTACTGGTTTTTCTTTCTGCAGACGGTATGCCTTTCGATGGTCCGGATCCATTTTTCGTTCGGCAGCGATCCGTTCATAATCAAACAGCTTCGTGCAGAACTGGATGCCCTGGACGGTAGCATTGCTGTAATCAAACTCTTTTCCCTTGGGAACAGCATCCACAAAGTATCTTCTCATGTGCGCCCAACAGGAACACCGCTTTACACCGGGCAGATCATTGTATCCTTGGTATCCATCTGTTTCCAGGTATCCGCCTTGGAAGCCATCCAGGAATGCGGCTGCGTTGTACTTTGCGCGAGTCTCTGTGTAATGGAAAAGAATGATCGGCGCAAGCCCATCTTCCCCTGAGCGGAACAGCCACATGAACGATTCTGTTTCCGGATTTCTGCCGGGTTCTTTCAATACCTGGATCCGTGTTTCATCTGCCATCAGATACTTTCTGGCAAGCAGTGTACGATGAAAGTAGTCATACATTGGACGGAAGTAATTCTGTGCGCAGTAGATGATCCAGTTTGCTAAAGCTGCCCGCTTGAAACCGACACCAAGCTGCTTCCAGTCCTGTTCCTGGCGGTACAGGGGCATTGCATTGGCAAACTTCTGGTACATGACCCATGCAGCTGCAGATGGTGATACATAACTGTTCGGGATCAGAGCTTCAGGGACCTCGGCTTTTACAAAAGCAGGGCTGTCTGCCAGTTCCTCTTTTTCCGTACATTCCGGACACTTATAGGTAGTCCGATAAATATTTACTACCTCGCCTTTTGCCGGAGTAAAACGGAATTCATGACGTACGAATTCTTTCCCGATGGCTTCCAGCCTGCTTCCGCATACCGGGCACAGCTGTTCTGCCTCCGGGAGTTCCAGAACTTCATCGCGGGAAGGAATTCCTTTGAACAGCTCTTCGTGGGTGCGCCTTGCTTTTCGCTGATGTTCTGGGACTGTGACAGCGGTGCTTTCTTCTGTCTCCTGTGGATCAGCCGCCTGTTCCGCTTCATCAAACAGACACAGCTGACCTTCGATGTCTTTGCTTTTTTCACTGGAAGTGCCGAAAAGCTTTTTCGTCAGGTAATCGATCTGTTCCATCAGGTTTTTGTTATCCTGACGCAGATCTTTCACAGTTTTCTGCAGGGAACGGTTGAGTTCTGTCTGTGCTGTGAGCAGTGTATTCAGTTGGGTTATGGTATCCTTGTATTCCAGGAGTTTGATCTCTGCCGCGCTGCCTGCCATCATCCCTGCCTCCTTTGTCTTCTGGTCTTATTTTAACATAAAACCGGTGAGAAAAGAAGCAGAAAATCCGGTTGTTCCAGCCGGTTTTCAGATCAGTCCGGCGGTCGGAACGCTTTTGGCTGTTCAATCTCCAGCCCAGACATCAGCCAGTTGAATTGCTGCCAGGTGAGCTGTCTTACTTCCGTACTGTTACGGGGCCAGCGGAACCGCCCCTGTACCTCGATGCGTTTATAAAGAAGTACAAACCCATCGGATTCCCAAAGTAAAGCCTTTACGCGGTCACATCTCTTCCCACAAAAGAGATACAAGGCTTTTCTGCGGGGATCCATATGGAGCTGCTTTTCAACGATAGCACACAATCCGTCGATTGATTTCCGCATATCGGTGTAACCGGTTATAATGTAGAGTTCATCGGCGGCTGTGATATCACCTAACATGGAAGCTCCTTCCATGCAGACAGCAGATGAACAAGCAGCTGGGGATCCGTCCCATTTGGAATCCGCAGAGTAATGCCATGAAAAGAAAGTTCCATAGCATCTGAAGTTCCGCAAATGGGACTTGGATATGTTTCCTGACAAAGCGAAGGCGGCTCCGCTGATGTCAGTTCTACTTTTACAACTTCCTGCCTGGGTACTGATCTGTTCTGAGGTTCCGTTTTCTCCGGAATAATAAGATCAGGATTCTGGCGCAGACGCCGCACCCAGTTATAAAAAGTTCCTGGGTGGATATCGTGTTCCAAGCACCACTGGTGATCAGAAAGACCGCTCTGGCGGCACTGCATGATCAATTGGTATTGTTCTTTCGCTGATATCCGTGGTTTTCTCATTCTGTTGCTCCTTCATAAGAGGTGAAGTGAAACGCTCGCATTTCCAGCATTGATTAGAGAGTAAAATGCTTGCATTTCCTAGCTATAATTATGAAGGTTATTTCAAGCTAGAGCAAGTCATCGAATTAAAAAGCGCTTACTAAGTATATCCTTATTTTCGCTTTATGGAGGAGTTATGGATTTTGTATATAGATTTCCTGTAGTTAGAGGACTTCAAGCCGGGACGGAATATTATATAGCAATGGTTCCATTAAAAATGTTGTCTAAATTGTTTCCGGTAGATGAAGAAGAATTTGTGTTGCCGGAGTATCGAGCACAAAGAAAGTTAAATGAAGCCAGAATTCCAATTATCAGCAAATATATATTGGATAATAGGGATTCCTATGTATTCTCGGCATTGGCAGCATCCATTGATGGTATGTTCTCTTATGAGCCTAGCAGTCAAAATGCAGATGCAGGTGTTTTAGAAGTTTCTATGGATGCCCATTTTTTAATAAATGACGGACAGCACAGAAAATCAGCTATTTTAGCTGCGCTAGAAGAGGATTCTTCACTTGAAGAAGAAACCATTTCAATTGTTTTTTATTCTGATCAGGGTTTGAAACGGAGTCAGCAGATATTTACTGATCTTAATAAAAATGCAGTAAAGACATCAAATTCTATTTCAGAATTGTATGACTCTAGGGATGAAATGGCTGTTGTTACGAGAAATGTTATTTGGAATATTGAATTTTTGAATACCTATACAGATAAAGAAAAGGATATTTTAGGAAAATATTCGTCGAGTCTTTTTACATTAAATACTTTTTACACAGCCAATAAGAGTATTGTGGGTAGAAATGATGTGAGTGAAAGCGAGCACTTCCTTTTGAACTTCTGGACACTGGTAGCAAAACATATGAAATTGTGGCAGGAATTACAAAACAGAGAAATTACGAAAGTCGATCTTAGAGAGAATTTTATTGCAACGCAAAGCATTGTAATTCAGGCGTTTGGCAGGGTTGGAAGTTATTTATATTTACATCAGAATGAAATGGAAAAAACAATGGCTAATATCGAAAAAATAAATTGGAGCCGAAATGCAAGACAATGGTATATGCGTGCGGTTGGTAAAAATGGACGTATTATTACTAATAAAAAAGCAGCATTACTAATTGCAAATGTTATTAAACAGCAGATAGGAATACCATTATCACAAGAAGAATTAAATGCAGAAGAGGCATTGAAAAAAATAATCGAAGAGTAGGGACAATAATATGGCAATTGCGAAAGAACGAATAGACGGATTGATCGTCACAATACAGAATCTATATTTAGCAGATGATATCCCGTGGATGATAGGTTATTCCGGCGGTAAGGATAGTACTGCAGCTGTTCAGCTTGTATGGATGGCAATGGAAAAACTCCCAGTAGAGGAAAGAAATAAGCCGATTCATATTATGAATACAGACACATTGGTGGAATCACCGGTGGTATCAAAGTGGGTAGAGAAATCATTAGAACATATGAGGATAGAAGCTGATAAAAAGAAGCTTCCTTTTGTTCCAGAACGATTGATCCCCGATTACAATAATACTTTTTGGGTGAATTTGATAGGAAGAGGATATCCGTATCCAAGAATGAAATATCGTTGGTGTACAGATCGATTGAAGATTCAGCCAGTAAATGACTTCATTAAGAATAAAATAGCTGAGCATGGTGAAGTGATTCTGGTTCTTGGAACAAGAAAGCAAGAAAGCTCAAGACGAAATAGAACCATGACCAATCTTGAAAAAAAGAGAGTTAGAGAATTGTTGAGTCCAAATCCAACGCTTGCAAACGAATTGGTATTCTCTCCAATGGAAGATTGGACAGATGATGATGTTTGGGCATTCCTGATGCAGTATAAAAATCCATGGGGTTATTCTAATATGGATCTTATGACCATGTATCGAGGAGCTACAGCTGATAATGAATGTCCTTTGCAGGTAGACAAATCTGCTCCATCGTGTGGCAAAAGTAGATTTGGATGTTGGGTGTGTACAATGGTCGAAAAAGACAAATCTATGGAAGCAATGATAGCAAATGATCAAGAGAAAGAGTGGATGACTCCGCTTCTCGAGTTTAGAAATGAATTTGGAAATGAAGATGGCGATCGAGAGAGAAGAAGTTTTCGGCGAATGAAAGGTAACTTGCAGGGAAATTATGGAAAGCTTTTTCATGGACCATATAAGAAAGAGTTCAGAGAACAATGGCTTGAACGATTATTAAGTATTCAGAAAGATATAAATGAAAATGGCCCTGAAGAATTTCGTGAACTTGAGCTTATTAGAATGCCAGAACTAATGGCTATTCGCAGAATATGGGTAAACGACAAACATGAATTTGATGATGCATTACCGAGAATATATGAGCGTGTAATGGGAAAGCAATTTGAAGATCCAAAGTGGATTCATAATGAAAATTTTGAATATGAAGAATGGGAAATATTGCAAAGAGTTTGTCAAGAGATGTATCCAGATGAAAAATTAGCTTTTGAAATGATGTATACGTTAATAGATTTGGAGAACAAAGCATCAGGAGTAAACCAGAGAAAAGGAATCCTTGACGACATTAATAATACAATAAGCAAGACTTTCTATAAAGATGAGGATGATGCAACTCAATTTTATTCAGACATGATGAGTCGTAGAAAAGAACATGGTGGTAAATATAATGAGAAGTTTTTGGATTACCAACCGCTTGAATCTGAATTTGAAGATGACGAGGAAGAATAACTTATGATAATAAAAAAGCTTCAATTACATAATTTTGGTGTATACGCCGGAGATAATGAATTTATTTTTGAAGGAAACAAACCGGTGGTTTTAATAGGCGGTATGAATGGAAGGGGTAAAACAACTTTTTTGGAGGCTGTTCTACTGGCATTATATGGTTCTAATTCTTTTGCATATTCGGAAAGTAAACAGAGATCATACATACAATATTTAAGATCTTTTGTTAATAGAGGATCAGACGATCAAACCTGTAGTGTAGAACTTGAATTTGAAATTAATAACGAGATAAAAGAAAATTATATCGTAAGAAGAGAGTGGGATGCCGTTAGTAAACGAACTAAAGAGCAGATACTTGTATATAAGGATGGGACGTATAATGAATTCTTGACCAACAATTGGCCGATGTTTGTTGAGAATATTTTGCCAAGTGCCTTATCTAGTTTCTTCTTTTTTGACGGAGAAAAAATAGCTGAGTTAGCGGTTGATAATACGAATATACAATTGAAAAATTCCATTCGCTCCATGCTTGGTATATCAGTTCTTGACGTGTTGAGTAATGATATTCTGCGTAACTTAAAAAAAGTAGACAAAATCGGAAGTGAGAAAAAATCCGTAGAGGAAATTCAGGTATTGCGTGAGGAAAAGGAATCGGCAATAGAAGCTCTAACTACTATTGATGCCGAAATAGAAAAAATGAATCAAAAGCTTATCAAGGATAACGATTCGTTAGAGGCATTACATCAGTTGTATACAGCGAAGGGTGGAGATGCAGTTGAAAAGAGACAGGAAACATTAAAAAAGAGAGCTGATTTAATGGCCGAACTATCAAACGTAGAAGATAGACTACATGAATTGATGGCAGATGCATTGCCAATGTTGCTGGTTGAAGATTTAGTGGTTGAAATTAAGTTGCAAGCGACGGATGAGCATACAGACTCGATTATGCAAGAGGCGGTGCTCCAGTTGGATAATATTTTTGAGGATTTTGCTGTAGAGTATTTAGGAGATAAAAAAGCAGGAATAGATTTCATAGAATATGTAAAAAAACATACAGAAGATAATCAGATCGAAACAGTGTATGGTTTATCGGAACAAGCTCTATTTCAAACTAATAATTTAGTTGAAGGAGTATTGAAGAATACTGCGGATGAAACGAAGATAATTATAAAGAAAAAGAAAAAATTAGTGAAGCAAATCAGTGAGTTTGATAGTTATTTAATGCTGGATATTAATGATAAAGAACTGAAGAATATTCATAAGAAAATAAAAGCAGCAGAGCAGGCGATTATCGATGATCAGGTAAAGATTGCTGAACTGGAACAAAGACGTGGTGCAGCAAATTCACGAGTGATGACTGCAACCTCAGAATTTGGCAAGTATGTTGAAGCGTATTTATCAACTGCAGAACTTAAAGATAGTTCGGATAGAATTATAAAGTATTCCAATATTGCATTGAATGTTATTGAAAAATACCGGATTGAGTTGCAAAAGAGGAAAACAAATATATTGGCTGCAACAATTACTGATTGCTATTTGAAACTAGCCAATAAGAAAAATTTAATTCAAACGATAGTAATGGATCCGGAATCTTTAGATCTTAGGTATTTATCTGAAAATGGTGCGGAGGTTCCGAAAGACTCATTATCAGCAGGCGAGCAACAACTTATGGTTATTTCGATTCTCTGGGCATTAGCACTATGCTCAAAGAAAAAGTTGCCGGTAATAATTGATACGCCATTGTCAAGATTGGATTCATTACATCGAACAGCGTTGATTACAACATATTTTCCAAATGCTGGAGAACAGACTATTATTTTATCAACAGATTCAGAAATAGATGCAGGGTATTATCAGTTGATGAAAGAAAATATAGGGGATGAGTTTACACTTAACTATGATGAAAATTCAAAGAGCACCTCTATCGAGAGAGGTTATTTGATTGGAGCAAAATTATGATACTGAAACAAGTACGCCTGTCACAACAGGCAAAAGATCAATTGTCCCGATTAAAAGGGAAAACGGGAATAAAAAATTGGAATATTCTTTGTAGGTGGGCTCTTTGCTATTCATTAAGTGAGAAGACATTGCCTACAGATATTCCTATTGTGGCTGATAGTAATTTGGAAATGTCTTGGTTCACATTTGGCGGAGAATATTATGAAATATATGAGGCTTTAGTGAAAGCTTGGTGCATTAAGATGAATCTTCCTACCGATGACGATACTGTGGCAAAATATTTTCATCTGAATTTAGAAAGAGGAATTGCGCATCTGTGTGGAACAGGATTCATTAAAAAAGCGGAAGATTTGGCAAAACTTGCAATAAAGGAGAAATAGATATGAGTGTGTACTTAGATTATAATGCCTCGGCTCCGATTGATGAAAGAGTTTTGGATCTGATGGTCGAAGTGTATAAAAATAGTGTGGGTAACGCTGATAGTCGGACACATAATTTTGGTGAGAATGCACGTAGTATTGTTGAAAATGCAAGGAAGCAAGTTGCAAGTCTGCTGCAGGTTAAACCGGATGAAATTTTTTTTACTAGCGGTGCGACAGAAAGCAATAATATCGCAATTCAAGGACTTAAAGAGTATGCGGAAAAAAGTAACAGAAAGCATATTATTACTACTGCTATTGAGCACAAGGCGGTGTTGGAGACAGTAAAGCATCTTGAGTCGGAAGGATTTGACGTAGACATTGTTTCTCCTGATTTAACAGGACGAGTGAGCGAAGAAAAGATTTTGGAAAAGGTTAAAGACAATACTCTTCTTGTAAGCGTAATGCATGTAAATAATGAAACTGGTATTATTCAGCCAGTGAAAGAAATCGGCGAAAAACTGCAAGAAAGAGGGATCCTTTTTCATATAGACGCAACGCAAAGTTGTGGAAAATTGGTAGAAGAGATCAGAAGCATAAAATATGACATGCTTTCTTTTAGCGCACATAAATTGATGGGACCGCAGGGTGTTGGTGTTCTGGTACTACGAAAAAAATCATACAAATTTCCTCCGGTGAAAGCAATTTTATATGGTGGGCAGCAGGAACGAGGCATCCGTCCGGGAACACTACCTGTTGCATTGGTTGCGGGATGTGGAAAGGCATGTGAAATAGCTGAATCTGAATATCAAAGGAATATTAAACATTCCCAAGATCTTAAAAATGAACTGTTAACGGTGCTTGATGAATCTGGCATACAATATCACTTTAATGGAGAACAGAACTATTGTGTCCCAAGTACATTGAATATATGTATTGATGGAGTGTCATCGGAGGCTCTTATGATATCGACAAAACAGTTTTGTGGAGTATCAAATGGGTCAGCGTGCACATCAAAAAGCTATTCCCCGAGCTATGTGTTGGTTGCAATGGGGATTGCAACAGAACAAATCGAAAGCTCTATAAGAATTAGCTGGGGGCCTAATACTGATAAGGAAGATGCGCTTCATAATTTCAAGGCACTATTGGAAATTGCAAAGCAAATAAAGAGTTAGGAAAGAAGGGGCAATATGGATCATAAATTGCATCTAGACTTAGTATATGAGAATAATTTGGATACAGACAAGTTTGCCCGTATGTTTAATAATAAAGCACAAAGCTATAAATTTTACTGGTTTGAAGCAATATTAAACCTAACGAAGACATCAGAAGAAGATCTTTCATTTGAGAATGTAATAGATGAGATGATCTGTGAAGCTTGGCATACAGTGACGCATTATCATCTTCGACTTGGTCCGACAGTTAATGGAAATGCAGCAAATTTTCTGGAACATGCCATTAACACATTAAACAATACTGTGTCAGATTTATCTCAGAATCCGTCAAAAGAAGAATTAAAGCAAGCTATAAGTGAATGTGAAAAGGAATTAAAAAGAGATAAAACTAGATTGACAGACTATGTCCCATATAAACTTTTATATCCATTTTTTGATGTTGAAGGAATGGAAGAGGAACTGTCGTATATTAAGAACGATAAACACAGTAGACTCATTGCATACATGGCAAAGTTATCTGGAGATGAGAATCTTTTCTATACCATTTTGGATGGTGTTGGATTACAAAAGAAAATTCGTATGAATCCTTATTGGAGAAAGTTTTTGCTGCAAAATTTCTCAGTTATTCAGAGAGATGAATGGAGTAAATCGTATAGACGATTTTGTGAAGATGTGTCTTGCAAGAGGTTGGCTGGTTCAGAGACTTGATATTGAAAATCAGCTGGATTTGTATGCTAAGGCGGAGGAAGAGATTGAATTTGAATGAGGCGCAAGCGAAAGGATTTAACTTATGAAAATCACATCAGGCCTCGGCTCCATTGATGACTATCCCCGTTACGTCCGCGCCGGTGCAGACGAGCTGTTCTGCGGTTACGTTCCATTTTCCTGGTCAGAAAAATACGGAACGGTTCTGCCGCTGAATCGGAGAGAGGTCTTAAACTATAATGTACAAATCGGATCGTTCAGTGAACTGGAAATTCTGGCTAATATGGTGCAGAAATATCAGAAGCCGGTGCATTTGACGTTTAATTCACTGTATTACCGGCCGGAGCAGTATGAAGAAATTACGCAGATCATCCAACAGTGCCGCAGCATAGGGTTTGACAGTTATATTCTTGCGGATCCCGCGCTGCTTGTGTACCTGCGAAAAGAAAAGATCGACTGTGAGGTGCATCTGAGTGGGGATTTGGGAACGGTGAATTCTGCGATGACAGAGGTTTTTGCGAAAGAATACCCGAAGAGGATCATTTTCCAGCGCAAAAATACGATCTCGGAAATGCGTGCAGTGATTCGGCATATAACTGCGCAGAAAGAAGCCGCTCGAAAAGAATGGACTTATCCAACGGAGTTCGAGGCATTTGCTTTGAATGAACTGTGCCAGTTCAGTGGTGCTTTCTGCAATTCCCTGCACTGCGATGAAATGGGATATCTTTGCCGGGTTCCTTACTGGAGAAAACCGGTGTCATGTGCCAACAGATGTTTTTCAGAAAACTTTTTGGAAAAGGATATAGCGCCGGACAAGAGAGTTTCAGTTCCGAAAGAGGATTCTGTATTGAAAAATGATCCTGAATTAGAAAGGGATTTGGCATTAGAAAATGATGCTGCATCGGAAACGACGGATCCAATATCAGATGATGGCTATCTCTGCGGCGCAACCGGCTGCGGCCTGTGTACATTAAAACAGCTTTCCGATGCCGGAATCACTCATCTGAAGCTGGTAGGCCGGGGAAATTATACCGATTTTATGGAGCGTGATATCCGAAATCTGCGCCGCACGCTGGAGATTCTGGAGGATTCTTCTACGGAAGAAGAATATATCCGAGCGATGAAAGCAGAGCTTTTTCCAAATGGATGCAGTCACATGTGCTATGCCAGATAAAATATGTCAACTCTTTCTGAAGTAATGCATTTGGGATTGACATATTTTTGTATCAAGGGTTAGTCCTCGAAAGAAAATGTAAGAAAGGCTCTGCGTATGCAGGGTCTTTCTTAATCTAAAGAAATAGTGGAGAACGTAATGAGAAATATTTTTCCAGCACGCTTTAATAATTAACATAGTGATGAATCGTATTCTGCGCCAGATGATACTGCTCCAGCGTCATGGCGATTTTCCCTTTTTTCAGGGAAATCACGCCATCCTCTTTTAGTTTGCTGATCGTTCGTCCCAGCGTTTTTACGGTAATACCGCATTCTTCGTAGAGCTCCTGCCGCGTTTTCTGAATTATGATTTCTTTTTTTCGCTCGATGCCAAGGTGCGCCGCCTGTTTTAGAATGTAGTCGAGCAGCAGGAAGTTTGGCGGATAGAAGAGTCGTGCGCCGCGGTTATAGGAGGAGCGGTACAGCTTGTATGCAATTTTGTGGGCGACCAGCCGCAGAAGCTGAATATCTTTGACAATCCAGTCCTCGAAGTCTTTCCGGGGAAAATAGACAACGGTTGTCTCGGTCAGTGTTTCGATTGTAACCGAAGTCTTTTCCATTCCGGCCAGGATCGTCACTTCTCCGACAAAATCGATCGGTTCGTTCTTTTCGATCATGAAAACATTGCCATTCTGAAATTCATTGATGACGCGGTGCTCTCCTTTGGCGATGATGCCAAACTTTTCCAGTTTATAATCTTTCTGGTGAATAATCGTTCCCGGCGGGTAGACACGGATCGTGTAACGGTTATGCAGTTCTTCCGGCATATGCTCGAAATAGGGGGCAAGTGCCGGAACTTCTTTGATCAGTTCTTCTAGTGTCATATTTTCTCGACTCTCTTTCCTTGGTGCAATCACAAAACCAGTTTTGCGTCTGGCATAGCTCATTTTGCGGTCAGACATCTACTGCGGTGAGTATATCACATTTTTTTTCATGGACGCAATGTCTGACTATGACTTTTTCAAAAAAAGAAAAGAAATCCTAAAAAAGAAGAAAAATTTCCCCGAAAACATCCCATATGTCCTTTTTTTCATACCGCGAATCCGCTAGAATACATCTTGTTCGTAAATGGTGAATAACCCGTCAACTTCCTGACATCTCCAA
>NZ_JAQEGR010000031.1:0-12478 GCF_027667425.1 Fusicatenibacter saccharivorans | reverse complement strand
ATATTGAATTTGAGCGGTGCATTGATTTTCTGGTACGGATGATTGATAAGTACGGCGAAGAAGTCCTCCGGGAGTTGGAGGAAGAAAAACAGAATAAGGAAGAAAAAGAAACGGCAGTTTCCTGAAATACAAAATGTAAATCAGACTGTCGCTTTTTTCATGTATTTTTAAATCAAATAAATTTTAAAAGCTGATGCAGAGTGTGTGACTCATTATTCTGGGAAGCGGTAATACGAGTATCAAATGGCTTGAAATGATTCTGTGTATAAAAGCTCAGAAGAAATTCATTATCTTCGCATTCAAGAAACTCCATAACGCCGCCTACGGAATATTTGAGACTGGATATGGTTTCCAGTGCAAATCCCAGTAGAATATTTCCAGGGATTCGTTTATTCTTTGGAAGAGAATAGTTCTTTCCCAACTGGGCAATCAGGTAAGCTGCGGTAGTATAGGATTGTGTTTCTTCATCCAAAATACTGACACGGGACAGCTTTTTTGCCATTGTCTTGCTGATATTTGAAGCACGGACAGAGATTGGTTTTACTGTAAGTGAAAAATAACCAACCAGTGAAGCATCTTCAGCATCAAATACCAGATAAGTGATAGATTGATCTTTTTTGGTAAACTCAATCGCATTATGTAATAAAAAGTATTCCACATCGGGATTTTTGGGACAAGAAAAATCGGAGAGTAAGTCGTAAAGACTTTCCTCTCCGATATATGTCGGTTCGTCTTTATCCAAATATGCCCGAATATTAACGGTAAAATATTTATCAGACATGTTTTTTCTTCCTTTTTGACATTAAAGCTAAGATTTCCTGTGGGTTCGTTAACTGACGTCCGGGAAGTGTCTGCTTTGGTGTGCGGTCACGGTCGGCTTCGTCAATTGCTGCGACAAAACGCTTTACGCTATTTGGATTGGATACGACAAAATTATGAGTAATACTTGAAGTAGCCATACTAACACCTCCTCTTTTTTGGCTTTTTTGTGTATTTATAGTATATGCAATGTGTGATAAAAACACAATATCGAAAACAAAAATAATTTCTAAATAATTTTCAAGCCGGACATTTATTAGACGCTTCCGGTAAGCGAACAATATTTTCGAGCCAATCATTTATAAGTCGCCAATGGTGGGCGGGCAATATTTTGATAACAGAAATGCTCTGTATCTAACTTAATTATACGATTGGCGAAGAAATGCGTCAATACGGAGAATAAGTATTGAAAATAGTTGGAACAAGTACTAAAATAAGGTTGGGACAATAAAACAGAGTTATACTGCGAGGAAGATTATGAAGAATAAAAAGATTAAATGCGATATATATACCAGAGTATCCACAACCATGCAGGTGGATGGCTACAGTCTGGATGCTCAGAAAGAAAAACTCAAGAGATATGCAGAATTTCAGAATATGGAAATCGTAAATGAGTATTCCGATGAAGGTAAGTCTGGAAAAAGCGTAGAGGGCAGACCGGAATTTCAGAGAATGTTGGATAATATTGAGAATGGAACAGATGAGGTGCAGTTTGTACTGGTGTTCAAGCTTTCCAGATTTGGTCGTAATGCGGCAGATGTTTTAAATTCTTTGCAGAGGATGCAGGATTTTGGAGTGAATCTGATCTGTGTTGAAGATGGGATTGACAGCTCAAAAGATAGTGGAAAGCTGATGATTTCTGTTCTGTCTGCGGTGGCAGAGATTGAACGGGAGAATATCCTTGTTCAGACAATGGAAGGACGTAAGCAGAAAGCCAGGGAAGGAAAATGGAATGGTGGATTTGCTCCGTATGGTTATGAATTAGTAAATGGAGAATTGCAGATTGCAGAGGACGAAGCAGAGATTATTCGTCTGATCTATGACAAATTTATTCATACCAATATGGGAATCTCTGCGATTGCTGCATGGCTGAACCAGCATGGATACAAAAAGAAAAAACGACAGAATAATACACTGGACGCATTTGCCGCTTCATTTATAAAAGGCGTTCTGGATAATCCGGTATACTGTGGAAAGCTGGCTTATGGACGAAGGAAAAACGAGAAAGTTTCTGGTACAAGAAATGAATACCGCATTGTAAAGCAGGAAAATTATATGCTGCACGATGGTATCCATGAAGGGATTGTTTCAGAAACAGACTGGGAGCTGGCACATCAAAAACGGGAAAAAACAGGTGTGAAATATGAAAAGACACATAGTCTCGATCATGAGCATATTTTATCCGGAATATTGAGATGCCCATTATGTGGAAGTGGTATGTATGGAAACGTGAACCGAAAGAAAAAGAAAGACGGAACTTTATATAAGGATTATTTCTATTATGCCTGCAAACATCGTCGCCTGGTAGACGGTCATAAATGTGGATATCGTAAACAATGGAGCGAGGAGAAGATTAATAATGCAGTGGAAGAAGTTATTCGGAAGCTGGTGAAGAATCCTAAATTCGAAGAAGCAATTCTGAATAAAATCGGTTCAAGAATAGATACAGAAGAAATAGAAAAAGAGATTGAAAGACTGGAAAAACAGCACAGGCAGCTGACCGGAGCAAAAGGAAGACTTGGACAGCAGATGGATAGCCTGGATATCATGGATAAATTTTATGAGAAGAAATATCAGGATATGGAGACAAGGTTATACCATCTGTATGATGAAATTGAAGGCGTGGAGAACAGTATAGAAGAAGTTAAGAATCGCCTGCTGAATATCCGGCAACAGAAAATATCAGAAGAAAACGTCTATCAATTTCTTTTATATTTTGATAAACTATATGATAAGTTCACCGACCTGGAGAAGAAAGAATTTCTTAACAGCTTTGTGGAACAGGTGGACATTTATGAGCAGGAGCAGCCAGATGGCAGATTCCTGAAGCACATAAAGTTCCGTTTTCCGGTGTATTTTGGAGACAGGGAGACACAGGAACTTTGTTGGGACAACGAAAGTACCGTTGAAACTGTGTGCCTCTTGAGCAACCGAAAACCAGATACCACGGTAAAACTCAGCGTGGATATGGACGATTACTACCGTATTAAAGATGGTAAAGAGCCTAAATAAAATCGAATAATACACTGAATTAAAGCAGGATAGAAGCTGTTGATGCGTTAGAAGATAACGTGTCAGCGGCTTTTTCTTTTTATCTGAAAATCTATTAGTCAAATCTGAAAGGAGTCAATTCTATGGCGAAGAAAAATGTAAGGAATATGAAGGTTTGTGGACAGAGCGGTTATAAATATGAGACAGTTCCGGCAATTACATTAAAAGGAAAGTGGCTGGAAGAACTGGGATTTCATCTTGGGGATTATGTGCAGGTGAAATGTGAAAATGGTCAGCTGATTATCACGCCAGATGTGGATAAAGCACAAGAGCAGGAAGCGAAGACCGCATTTATGGATGAGGAGATTAAGAAACTGATAATCAGATACCAGAATGAAAAAGAAGAAATTACTGCAAAATATGTGGCAGAGCAGAGTGCAGGCTGTTATGGAAAGAAAGCATGAGAGGGGGAGAATGTATGGCAAGGATTATAATGTGTGGATCATTTAAAGGGGGAGTTGGCGTATTCACTGGCTGAGATGGGAAAAAGGGTTCTGGCTGTTGATTTTGACAGCCAGGCAAATCTGACAACCTGCTTCGGAGTAGAAGATCCTGCGGCTGTGCCGGTGACGATTGGACATCTGATGATGAATCGGCTGGAAGATGAGGAAATGCCGGATCCGTCAGAGTTTATACAGAGTAGAAATGGCGTGGACTTTATTCCGTCAGCCATGATGCTTTCAGCAGTGGACAGTAAGCTACGGATGGAGATGGTTCAGAGAAGATGCTGACTGGTATTCTGGAGCCGCTGAGAGGGCTGTATGACTATATTATTGTAGACACCTGTCCATCGCTCGGAACATTGACGATTAACGCATTGACGGCGGCTGATGAGGTGATTATTGCCGTCAATCCGCAGCTTTTGGCAATGATGGGATTGCAGGATTTTATCCGGACAGTGAAGAAAGTCAGAAGCAGACTGAATGACCGCCTGCAGATTGCAGGGATCCTGCTGACTATGTGTGATGCCAGAACAAATCTCTGTAAGGTAATCACAGAACAGCTGACGGATACTTTTGATGGACAGATCCGGATTTTTAAGAGTATCATACCAAACACAGTAAAGGTGGGAGAATCAATTTATTACAGTGAGCCGCTTCTGGAGTATGCACCGGAGAATAAGGCTTGTAAAGCATACCGGAATCTGGCAGAGGAGGTGGTTGGGGATGAAAGCTAATGCACCAAAAAGAAAAGTATTTCAGGACGCACTGGATCTTCTTGCTGAGGATCCGGTGAAGAATACGCCAGTGCCTGTGAACGGGATTGTTTCTATTCCGGTTGAGGAAATACATCCGTTTCATGATCATCCGTTCCGGCTGTATGAGGGAGAACGCCTGGAAGATATGGTACAGAGCATCAGGGAGTATGGTGTGCTGAATCCGGTGATTGTGAGGAAAGCTGCAAGGGGCTATGAGATGCTTGCAGGGCATAACAGAACCAATGCGGCAAAGATAGCAGGATTGACAGAGATACCTGCGATTCAGTATTTATCAGGTTTTGCCGAAGCTGATTGAATTGTGGGGGATGAACATCAGGACGGATGTGGAGGCTAAAAAAACTTCATGCAACAGACCGTGAAATGACAACTCCCCTGTTTCTTCTCCGGTGTGTGCAGCTGGGGATTTCCATTCGGGATCTGGATCTGCTGACTATCGGGATGGTGAATGATATGTTTGTGGAAAGCAGGAACGATGAGTATAAGGGATGGAGACAGGTTGCCACGCAGGAGGATTTTGACAGGTTCTGATCTGATGAAATGTGGTGACAGGATGTTTCAGAAAGGGTATAATGGGTTTATCAAAGTCGGGATTTGGAGGAGATTCTTATTTATGAAAAAAGGAATAAATAAATCAATCTTATTTTATATTGCATCAGTTCTGTTTCTCGTAGCCTCAGCTATAGACTTTACGAGTGGAAATGAAAATTCTATGGCTATAGTATGGTTATGTCTTGGTTCTTCGTTTCTTTGCTTGGGTTCGACTCATAAGAAAAAGGAAAACAATACAGATGATAAATAATTTCCTGCTTGTATTGCTGGAAAATCGGGATTCATAGAGTCCTTTTGTGATTTGCAACTGCTGGTTGACAGATTTACAGCCTGAAATGGTGGAATGCAAACAGCAAAACTGTTATATTTAGCTCATAAAATCTGCAAAAGGAGGAAAAAATGATTTTAGCTGATAAGATTACAGAGGAAAGAAAAAAGAATGGATGGTCACAGGAAGAACTAGCCAATCAGTTGGGCGTATCCAGACAGGCAGTATCTAAGTGGGAAAGTGCAGGAGCTGTTCCAGATTTGCAAAGAATTTTACAGATGTCGGAGCTTTTTGGTGTTAGTACAGATTACCTATTAAAAGATGAAATGAAAGCAGAAAATATCACCTATCACGAAAGTACTGAAAGCTATGCAGAACCGTTGAAAAAAGTAACTATGGAGAATGCAAATGAATTTCTTGACATGAAAAGAAATGGATCCAAAGTAGTGGCAAACGCAACAAGTATGTGTATCTTAAGTCCAATATTATTGATTGTTCTTGTGACAATGGCAGAAGATAGCGTATTTCATGTTTCGGAATCTCTGGCAACAGTATTTGGATGTGTTTTTTTGCTTGGAATGGTTGCGGCAGCCGTCTTTTTGTTTATTACATATGGAATGCGTGAATCACATATGGAACATTTTGAAAAAGAATGCTTTGAAACAGAGTATGGTGTATCTGGAATGGTACGAGAAAAAAAAGATTCCTATGAACCAATTTTTATCAGAGGAACAGCTGTTGGGGTAGTGCTTTGTATACTGGCAGTGATTCCGACAATTATTGCCGAATCTATGGAAGCGTCCGACTATTACTGTGGTCTTTCCGTTGGATTACTGCTATTCATACTTGCAATAGGAGTGAATCTGTTGGTTCGTGTTGGGATGGTAAAAAGCAGTTACGATACCCTTCTTCAGGAAGGGGAATATACAAAAGAAGAAAAACTGTTTAAGAAAAAGACTGACACGTTTTCTGGTGTATATTGGTGCTTGACTACAGCGATTTACCTTGCATGGAGCTTCTGGACGATGAGCTGGGATATTACATGGATTGTATGGCCGGTTGCAGGTGTTTTGTTTGCAGCATTGCTTGGTGTGGCGAAAATGGTGTTAAAGAGTGGCAGTGAAACTCAGCACTATATTTAAGATGGAGTTAAGTTTATTTTCCGCATATTATACTCATCCAGAAATTCAAGTTTGGAGAATTGAAAAAAACGGAATTTACCTATTAAGACATATAAACTCTTGACAATAAAGCTCCTATATAGTATGTTTTTAATAAACTACTATATAGGAGCTTTTGTATGGAAATGAATGGAGGATTTCTTGTCACCAAAATAAAACAGCTTGGAGACCGGATTTTTGAGAAGATTCTCAGTGAAAAGAATATTGATGCGTTTAATGGAGCCCAGGGACGTATTCTTTATGTGCTGTGGCAGGAGGATGGTATCTCAATCAGGTCACTCTCGACTAAATGCGGATTAGCGATAACATCTCTTACTACGATGCTGGAAAGAATGGAAAATCAAGGGCTGATAAGCCGTGTTCAGTCTGAAACGGACAAAAGGAAAACACTCCTGTTTCTGACTGAGAAAGCACATGCCTTAAAGGGCGAGTACGATTCTGTATCTGATGAGATGGGCAGTATTTACTACAAAGGTTTTTCAGAGGAAGAAATTATCCGGTTTGAGGAATGTCTCGACCGCATCAGAAAGAATCTTGAGGAGTGGCAGAAGTCATGAGTATTTGTATCAAAGATCAGATTCAGAACATGAATATCGTCATTGGCTGCACAGTGGGGTGTACATATTGCTATGCCCGCAACAACGTGAAACGCTGGCATATGATTGATGACTTCGCTGACCCTGAATTCTTTCCGGGTAAGCTCAAGATGATGGAAAAGAAACGTCCGCAGAACTTTCTTCTTACTGGGATGAGCGATCTCTCCGGATGGAAGCCGGAATGGAGAGACGAGGTATTTGCAAAGATCCGTGAAAATCCACAGCATCAGTTCCTGTTCCTTACCAAGCGACCTGATCTGCTGGATTTTGATACCGATCTGGAAAATGCATGGTTTGGCGTTACGGTGACGAGGAAAGCCGAACTGTGGCGTATCGACGCCCTTCGGAAAAACATCAGAGCAAAGCATTACCATGTTAGCTTTGAACCGTTATTCGACGATCCCGGTACAGTTGACCTTTCCAGAATCAACTGGATCGTTGTCGGCACTATGACCGGGGCTCAGAGCAGGAAGATTCATACGGAGCCGGAATGGGCATGGTCTCTGACGGATCAGGCACACGCACTCGGCATTCCGGTGTTTATGAAGGAAGACCTTGTCCCTATCATAGGGGATGAAAATATGATTCAGGAAATGCCGGAAGAATTTAATAAAGTGTTAGAGGTACAGAAATCATGGAAGAAGTAATAAATGGAATCCTCATTCGTGAGGTGGAAACAAAGAACATCATGACTAAGTCTAGTCTGCCGGTAGGCGGCTACTCGGTCAATCCCTATGTGGGCTGTACACATGCCTGCAAGTATTGCTATGCTTCTTTTATGAAGCGCTTTACCGGGCACAAGGAGGAATGGGGCACTTTCCTTGATGTGAAGCATTGGCCGGAAATTAAAAATCCGAAGAAATATGCCGGACAGCGGGTGGTCATCGGTTCTGTGACAGATGGCTACAATCCACAAGAGGAGCAATTCGGGAATACCAGAAAACTTCTGGAGCAGCTGATCGGCAGTGACGCAGATATTCTGATCTGCACAAAGTCGGATCTTGTGGTACGGGATATTGATCTGCTGAAGAAGCTTGGACATGTAACCGTTTCATGGTCGATCAACACACTAGATGAAAATTTCAAGAACGATATGGATTCTGCTTCGAGCATTGAGCGCCGTATCTCTGCTATGAGGCAGGTATATGAAGCAGGTATCCGTACAGTCTGTTTCGTATCCCCGGTATTCCCCAGTATCACGGATTTTGAAGCAATCTTTGAGCGGGTAAAGGATCAATGCGATCTGTTCTGGCTCGAAAATCTCAATCTTCGAGGCGGTTTCAAAAAGACAATTATGGATTATATCGCCGGAAAATATCCTGATCTTGTACCACTTTACGACGAGATCTATAACAAGCATAACCGCAGCTACTTTGAAGCACTTGAAGTAAAAGCTGAGAAAATGGCTAAGAAGTATGATTGTGCCTTTGTGGATAATGAAATGCCTTATGGCAGAGTCCCGCAGGGACATCCGGTGATCGTAGATTATTTCTATCATGAGGAAATCCGTGGGACAGAGAATACCGGAAAAAGAAATCGCTAACTTCAAGTTTGCAGGGAAGGTGGCTATCATGGAGATGAAGAGAAATGGATGAGAGGAAAGCGTATTGGTTTGAACAGCCATATATGCCGCAGATGAAAAATATTGCGGTGGCTCCTGTTATTCTGGAAGATGGAAGACTGTCCTTCTGTGTTCCAGGGGATGATGGTCCTCCGTGGTCCGGGGTGTGGAACCTGACTGGAAAGGTTGTTTTGGACGGGGATGATTATTTTGAGTTCCAGTGTGATGATGAAGTGATGCACAGACGGGGTGGAACATATAAATTTCATGCTTTGGATGTTGATACATTCCGCAGGGAAACGTGTTAGTGGATATCACAGGGAAAAGAGATTGCAGACTGCTGTAAAACAACAGAAGAACTGCATGAATGGTACCTGAAACATTGGACTTATAACAGATAGAATGATTATATTTACGAAGGCATCGGTCACCTGGTTGGCTGGTGCTTTTTTCGTGGGGAAATGGAGGTGGCGGGATGTATCCGGTATCGGATGGGTTTCTGAGAGCTGTGAAGAGCAATACAAGAAAATATTACTGGACGGGTACGATCGTTACCAGAGGCGGAATGACGTATGAGTTCGGGGCGAAGGAGATTGTGAAGGGTTCCGGGTATATTTCCAGGCAGTGCTGTGGAAGCACGGAAATTGAACTGGGGACGGTGTATGCGGCGGAGATGGGGATCACGCTTCTGAGTGACATTGACAGGTATACGCTGGAGGATGCTCAGGTGACGCTGGTGTTTCATCTGGTGCTGGCGGATGATTCGGTGGAAGATGTGCCGATGGGAGTTTTTGAGGTCAGTGAGGCGAACCGTCTGGCAAAGTGCCTGGAACTGAAAGCCTATGATTTTATGCTGCGGTTTGATAAGAGTTTCAACGGGCTTGAGACTGTGGGGACTGCTTATGATTTTATTGCTTTGTGCTGTAAGCGGTGTAAAGTGGAGTTTGCGAATAAGAGGGCGGAGATTGATGCCATGCCGAATGGCGGGGTGACGCTTTCTGTTTATACTGAAAATGATATTGAGACCTGCCGGGATGTGCTGTTTTATGTGGCACAGGTTCTGGGAGGTTTCTTTATTATTAACAGGGAGGGAAAGCTGGAACTGAGAAAGTACGGGAAGGATCCTGTGATGAAGGTGGAGCAGAGACACCGGTTTTCTTCCAGCTTTTCGGATTTTATTACCAGATACACGGCAGTGAGTTCCACCAACAAGCAGACGCAGATTGCAGAGTATTATGCTCTGGATCCGGGGGATGTGCTGACATTTGCGGGAGGACAGGCGGATGAGGGATGGATCACCTGTATTACTTCTATCAGGCAGAAGATCGGGGGAAAGCAGAGCCTGAAATGTGTGGGAAAGAATCCGAGGCTGGCTCAGGCGAAGTCAAGGAATGACAAGAATATTTCGGGACTGCTGAACCAGATTGAAGACAATGCGAAGACTGGGAAGATCGGGATCCATACGTTTACCAATGTTTGCCGCTGTATTATCCCATTGAGAAGATCGTTGCCAATTATACGAATACATTCAATGTGTATCTCTGGATGGAGTATGGCAGCGGTACGGTTGATGTGGGAGACTGCATTGCTTCTGTCAGCGGACAGGCAATGGCGGCTGGGGAAGCCTGGGACGGAAAGCTTGAGGTGGAGGATTATACCACGAGATTTGCCATTGGCGGAGGACTGGATGTGAATGGTTTCCGGGAATCGCTGTCTATGCAGATGAAGGAGACGGTGAACAGAGGATTTGAAGTGTATTTTGCTGAGAGAGCGGGAATCAGCGGTTTCTGCAGGCCGGTAGAAATGGAGGGTGTGTGATGAAGTTGAAAGGTGAAATGGTCATTGAACTGACCGATACGAATACGGGTGCGGTGGAGACAGTTCAGGAGACGAACATGATCACGGAGGCAGTGAATAATATTCTGGGGCTGAATCCCATGGGGATTTATCTGAAAGCCAGCGGGGAGTATGACAATTCTGTTTTGTGGAACGGGACGCTGCTTCCCATCTGCCCGAACATGATCGGCGGGATCCTGCTGTTTCCGGCAGTGCTGGAAGAAAAGGCGGATCATATTTACGAGCAGGGGAAGAACCTGCTTCCGGCAGTTCTCAGAAATGGGGGCTGCTTTTTTCAGGGGAGGAGGATTCTGGCATGAAGGAATTTTGGAACTTTATTCAGATGGTTTTTATGGCTGTAGGCGGATGGCTGGGCTGGTTTATGGGAGGCTGTGACGGGCTTCTGTATGCCCTGATCGCTTTTGTGGTGATCGATTACCTGACCGGGGTGATGTGTGCTTTTGCGGACCATACGCTTTCCAGTGAGGTGGGATTCCGGGGGATCTGCAGGAAGGTGCTGATCTTTTTGCTGGTGGGAATGGCAAATATTCTGGATGTGGCTGTGATCGGGAACGGATCCGTGCTGAGGACAGCGGTGATCTTTTTCTATATTTCCAATGAGGGTGTGAGTCTGCTGGAGAATGCAGGGCATCTGGGGCTGCCGATTCCGCAGAAGGTGAAAGAGGTGCTGGAACAGCTGCATGACAGAAGTGAAAAGGGGGATGGGGAATGAGCTGGTGAAAAGTAGCAACAAAAAGAGTGTGGAAACTGTAGCAAAGGAAGTCATTACCGGAAAGTGGGGGAACGGCGGGGACAGAAAGAAGAGACTGCAGGCTGCGGGATATGATTATGGGGCAGTGCAGAGAAAAGTGAATGAGTTGATGAGATAGTAGGAAGCCTGCTGTTGTCTGTGGAGAAATCTGCGGATGATGGCAGGCTTATTTTTTTGTTTGAGGTTTCAAACTTTTATGTGACAAACATAACTGTCTGTGCTATTATAAAAACGATATAAGCGAAAATGACTTTTGCGGAAACGAAAGTATCTTTATATTTTTTTATCCGTATACTTCCTATAATGGGAATGAATACTTGCAAAGTTGATTACTAATATTTTTTCATTATTACAGGTACAATAAGAACATGTAATAGCGGAAATGAGGTATAGTTACTTGCAGATAGAGAAGTATATTGCGGATAAAATAACATCTTTGTGTGAAAAGTGTGATATCAGTAAATATAGATTATCGCAGCTGTCGGGAATTTCCCAGTCATCACTGGGAAGAATCATGGCGCAGGAAAACCTGCCGTCGCTGATTACACTTGAAAAAATATGTGCAGCTTTGGGCGTGACATTATCACAGTTTTTTCAGGAAGGTAATTCAGAGAATCTGACAGAAAAACAGAAAGAAGTTTTAAGGATATGGAACAATCTGAGTACAAATGAGCAGGAAACAGTAATGTCAATGCTGCGTGGACTTCGGAAGTAGGAGAACAGTTCGAGTATATGTATCGGCTGTTCTTCTTTTGTTTTTAGGCGTTAAAACGGTAATGTTTTTCTTGTACATAGTCGAGCATTAGAGTATAATAAAACCAGTTTTTTTTCATATGTTTAAAAGCTATAATAAGAAAAACGGCAAAACAGATGAAAGTCTGCGACGCAAAGCTATAGGGCCTGTAAAATGGTAGCCAGTTGCCACGTTAAAGATGCATTGTCTGCAATGACAATGCTTTTTTCATTTTTGGAGATTAAAAAGAAACTAAAACAGGCAATAATTGGTGGCTGCTAAAATATAAAAATGAAGTAGATAAAAACGCAGGTGTAAAGAAAATCGGTTATGTGGAAGAAAATTAAGTCAGCACAGGAACAAAAAAATACATTTAGGATAAAAAAAGAGTTATGGATTCCGGTATTTGTATTGATGATCGGTTTGGTTGTTCTGGTGAATATAGGCATTCGTGCGGATAGCAGTCAAAGGGATTTGATAAGGTCAAGAGCTGAATTAAACGCAGTAACGTATGCAGATCATATGAAGGCTGATATCGTGAGGGGAATTGATATTACAAATACTTTTGAACAGATTGTTATTAGTGAAAACGGAAAAATTTCCATGTTCTCGAAAGTTGCAGAGAATATGATTGCATATTCCGCAAGAACTGCGCATCCGTTCCAGAGGAACG
>NZ_JAQEGR010000030.1:0-13778 GCF_027667425.1 Fusicatenibacter saccharivorans | reverse complement strand
CGTAATTCATGAGTAATGTAGCAATATTTTGCGCTTACCATATAAGGACAGCTAGGTGTGATTTAATGACCTCTTTTGAAAAATTTTTTAAATTTTTTCGGGTATGAAAAAAGCCCGCACAAAACATATAGTCTGTACGAGCCTTTAAAGCTAAAACATATTCAATTTTTAATAGTGTGCTATTAGGTGGGATTTGATTGCAAATAATTGTACTTAAAGCTTTCCATAACGCAAGCCCCCTTAAAGCACCGTATCAATGTTGGCATGGTTTTTCAAATTACTCTGAAAAATTATGAACTGTTCCTTTTGGAAATATAATTGTCAGTCTTGTATATTCTTTTTCCGTAGAAGCAATATCCAATTTCAATCCCAACCTATCGCATAATTTTTTAGATAGATACAGTCCCATACCTGTTGCATTTGCCTTGTTTCTGTTAGAACCAGTAAAGCCTTTTTCAAATACACGGGATAAATCAGACGTTTTTATTCCACAGCCATTATCTTCAATTACAAGCAGTATATTTGTTCCGTTGTCTTGACTGTATATCGTCAGTTTGTTTTCCTGCTTGTCAAAATACTTAATCGCATTTTGCACGATTTGAGATAGAATGAATGTCAGCCATTTTTCATCAGTATATACAACATTCTCTATGTCATGGATATTGATAATTACTTTCCTTTCCATAAGTGAATGACGAAATTTCAGAATGACATTATGTATCACTTCGTCTAACTGCAACTGTTTTACAAAATAGTCCTTTTCCGTATTTTCACTCCTTGCATAGTAGAGCATTTGTTCCACCAACTGAAATATCTTGTCTGTTTCTTTTTTTAACGTGTAATTTTTCGTATTATCGAACGTCAAAGACAATGCTCCTATCGGTATTTTAATTTCATGGGCGAAACTTTCCACATATTCTTGATAATCCTGCTTTTCCTCTGTGATTTTACCGATTTCATCATTCATAGATTTGCAGGCTTTTTTTAGTGCGTAGTAATAGGCTTCATTTTGAAATTCTTTTGGCTTTGGTAAAACATCTGCAATATAGTAGGTTTCTTCCAGTCCGTCTACTAAATCAATAATATGTTGCGAAGCCTTACGTTTCTTCCGATACAAACACCATTGAAAAAGCCCTTGTATGCTGATGAACAGAATTACCAGCAATACAACAAATAGCGTATCTACACCGTAGAAAATCAAGAGAAATGCTACTAAGGCAAGAAAGAAAAGCTGAAACAATATCTCTGTTATTTTTTCTTCTAAGAATGTAAAAAAGCTCACAGTTTCCAACCCTTTCCTCGTATATTTTCCAATAAATGAACAATACCGATTTCTTTCATTTTCTTTTTTAGACGGGTCATATTAACCAGTAATACATTTTCGTCTAAATAATATTTGTCGTTCCACAGCTTTTCCAATAGTTCTTCCTTACTGATAACTTTATCTTCGTTCATAAAGAAGTAGTATAAAATACGAAATTCATTTCTTGTCAATTCAATGCTTTTCTCTTGATACTTCAAAATAGATAAATGTAAATCAAGGGTACAATCTTTTTTAACAAGCTCACGGAAATTATTCGGGTTTGATAACTGCAATGCACGCTTGATCTTCTCAAGAAGAATAAGCGTGTCATACGGCTTTGTGATGAAGTCAATCCCACCCACTTGAATACTTTTCAATTCGTCAGCATTTGTATCTCTGCTTGTTACAAAGATAATCGGTACTGGCATGACTTGTTTTATTTTCCTGCATACTTCATAGCCATTCTCATACGGCAGGTTAATATCAAGCAGAACCAGTTCTATGGAATATTGCTTTAATTCATCTGTCAGGTTTCCAAAGTCAATCAATAAAACTGTTTCATATCCTTGTGTGTTCAATAATTTAGAAAGCTCCAAACGAGTGATTTCATCATCTTCGATAATTGCTATTCTCATTTCAACACCCCCTTGATTTACCATTATAATAATTTCACAGCAGGAGAGCTAGAAAAATCTAACTCTCCTCATTGATATTTCGTTTGAAACCGATATACGTTGCTATCCAGTAAATACTATAAATTAGGAAGAAGATAATTAAATTCAAGCCAAAGTACATTAGATAAAGGTGTTTATCTCCCAAAATTTGTTGATACACATTATTCAATGACGACATCATCACAAAAGAACATAATATTGCTGATATTGCAGGGACACAAAATAATATCAATAATTGTTTTCTGATTGTCTTAAATAGCGACTTATCATTTATTCCTAATCTTCGCAAGGTCAAGTAGCGATATTTGTATTTAGTAGAGTCGCTCAATGATTGAACTGCCAAAATTGTTCCTACTGCGGAAATCAAAATAAATGCAATGTACATAAACAGACTGGCTACTATTGCAACCATTGCTTTTTGTTGTTCTATTTCTGCACCTCTTACGTTTACTCTATACGACTCATCATTTATTTCTCCATTTTCATCAACCTTTACTAATTGATGTTGCATATCTTCTTTTATCTTATTTTCTAATTCTGCGTCTGTATCTTCTTTTGTATCTATAATCAAATGATTTTCTGATACTTCAAGTCCTTGAACATATTTATCTGGAAGTACAACAACAAATCTGCCAGTATTAGTTATAGAGTTCCAATAAGACTTAGTGTCATATCCTTTTAATTTCAAATTTTTATTTGCTACTGTTATGGTTTCAATATCTTTGTTATCTTCAACCTTATATGCAAACTTGCTATTTGTAACTATATAGTATTCGTTATCATTTAAAGAAAGCAACGGCATCTTTCTTAATTCCAGTAACCTATTATAATCACTTAACTTCAAGACTGGGTCAAAATCATAATATTCTGATTGGAAGAAATTTTGTACCTGATGATTCGGCTCTTTATAAATGTTGTACTCAATGGTATTAACAATCGTATATTCTTCTTCAATTACTCGAATATATTCATCAAATACCTGCTTATCATCAAAGAGTTGTACATCATATGGTGCATTTAAATTCACGCTGATATCATACGAAGCTTTGTTGATACTAGAATAATTCAGAGCCAGCAGTGAAGTTAAAATCAACATAGACAATGTACCAAATGTGAAGCTCATTGTTCTTGCTTTAGAAGCAAATGTTCTTGCTACAAACAGATTATCATTTTGATATTTCATTTTTTTATTCTTTAACAAAACAGTCAAGAACATATCTGCACAAGTTGTAGATATACCATAAATGCTGATAATCAACATGATTACGCTTACCATCAAATAAGTAAGTGTTTCTTGCTTATTAAAATTATCCATAGTACAACGTGAATTCCAGAGAAAAAGAGAAATCGCACCAAGAATAATACTTAAAACAAAAATGACATTTCTTTTTTTACTGTCACGGAACATTTTCTTTTCATTTTGTTTGTCAAAATAAAGAAAATCACGTATCGTCATTTTACTTATTCTTCTTAATAGATTAAGCAAAACCAAAACATAAATAGTTAAAAAATAAATTATCAATAGTCCAATAGAAACGAAATTCAAAGAAATAAAGAGAGTTTTTGGAATACCCAGTAAGTTTACAATTACTAACGACACAAACTGGCTGAATAAAAAGCCAATAGGAATAGCTAATACAAATGCTAAAATTCCCAACAGTATATTTTCAATTACAACTAAGTGGGCAATTTCTTTTTTCTTAATGCCAAGAAGCATATATGTTCCTAATTCTTTACTTCTTTTTTCAAACATAAATTTCGTTGTATAGTTGATCAAAAAGCATATCACAAAAATAATAAGAATATTTACAGCGAACAATGAATTCTTAAATGCATCCATACTGGAACATAACTTTACAATTTCATCAGAATTTGCCACCAAATTAAAAGCAAATATAAGAGAAAAGGATGCAGTAACGGTTATCAGATAAATCAAATAATCTTTAATATTTCTTTTTGTATTTCTATACGCTAACTTACCTAACATTTCCCACTTCACCTCCGAGCAAGGTTAATATATCCAGTATTTCATTGAAGAAATCTTTTCTGCTTTTTTCCCCTCTGAAAATTTCATTGAATATTTTACCGTCTTTCAAGAACAAAATACGTTCACAGAAAGACGCACTAAACGGGTCATGTGTTACCATTAAAATAGTAGCCTGCATTTTCTTGTTGATTTCAGACATTGTTTCCAGTAATAATCTGGAAGCTTTTGAGTCCAAAGCTCCCGTCGGTTCATCAGCTAAAATCAGTTTCGGTTCATTGATTAAGGCTCTAGCACAAGCACAACGCTGTTTTTGTCCGCCAGAAACTTCATAAGGAAATTTCGATAAAATATCACGAATACCCAATTTATCGGCGATAGAATGAACTCTTTTCTCAATATCAGTAGGGTTCTGTTTGTTGATAACCAATGATAAAGAAATGTTTTCTCCAATCGTTAAAGTATCTAAAAGGTTGAAATCTTGAAAAATGAACCCTAAATTTTCACGTCTGAAATCAGCAAAATCTTTATCCTTGATTTTGGTAATATCTTGATTATTGACTGTAATGTGTCCGCTGGTTACAGTATCAATCGTAGAGATACAGTTTAATAGGGTAGTCTTTCCAGAACCACTAGCTCCCATGATTGCGACAAATTCGCCCTTATCTACATACATAGAAATACCGTCTACTGCCTTTGTGATATTTCCAGAGTTACCCCCGTAGTATTTTTTTACTTGCTCTAAATTTAAAATGTGTTCCATTAAAAATCGCTCCTTTCTTCCTGCCACATTTATTTGTTTTGGAATACAATTAAATTATAGCAAGGGCAGTATTCAATTACACTTACAGTTTTGAAAGTAAACAGAGAGTAAAAGAGCCGTGATAATGCAGATCACAATTTTGTGAAGCATTTCCACGACCCTTTTATTATAATTTTGCCTTTGTCTTTTTCGTAATGATATAAATATATTCTTCTGGTGTAGGGCGTTTATTCCCAAAATACTTTTTGAAATTTGCCTGCACCTCTGGGTCGGTGCTATTCATAGCTTCATCAATCGTAGCTTCAATATCCGCCCGAACATCAGCCAATGATACACCGCCAGCTTTTGCACCAGCTTTCAATGCCTTTTTTATATCTCTTTTGTTCAGTCCTATCATATTCATACCTCAATTCTACTTTTTAAAGCTAATAAGTTTTCCATTGTATTTTACAATGATGAATATGATATAAAACACTCCTACAACAATCAAAATAAGACCTATGTAATAGCCTAATTCAGAATGAGAGATTAAATTGATAATCGGCATAACAAGAATACCAATACTAACCAGTAAAGTGCCTATTCCTATTTTTTTTGTAAACACCTTTTTATCTTTAGGGTCAAGTTGTGTATAATGATAACCATGTAATAAAGTAATATTCTCTTTTATACCTATTTGATAAGATGTAAAAAGTAAAAACAATCCTATAACTATTTCAACAATCAATTCCTCTAATTCCATAATCGTTCTCTCCTTTAATCAAAATAAAATAATTCTTCAAATTTTTTATCTAAAGCTATACAAAGCACTAATGCCAATTTTGCTGTTGGATTAAATTGTCCAGTCTCAATAGAACTAATTGTATTCCGAGAAACCCCGACTAGTTCAGCTAATTCTGTTTGTGATAATTTTTTTTCTTTTCGTACAGTTTTTAATCTGTTTCGCAAAATTAAATGTTCGTCCATTCTATAAATCTACCATTAAAAATTTATAAAAGTAATACCCCATAAATAGAAAAAAGAATAAAGCAATAACAAATTTGGATTTATTTTTTGAAATATGTGCTTCATAACCCATAGAGCCAAATGCCACAGACCCAATAATTGTCATTATGTCATAGTAAGGTTCTTTACAAACTGCTTTAATGAAAAGAATTAAAATGCAGATAAATAAAACAAACATTAAGCCAAAAGATTTCCCTTGAAGTTTAATATGTTTTTCGTATTCATCAAGATATAGATTCTCTTTTTTGTTTTGTGATAGTATTTTTTCTTTATCCATTATATAACGCTCCCTTCAAATAATACCAAGTACACTTGTCATTTATATTATAGCATTCGGTCATTACAAGTCAATATTTTTGCACAGTTTTCTTGTCGTTTTGTAAAAGCGTGCAAATCTGATAGGAAATGCACGCTATATCATTTATCCTACAATCTTCCAGTTACTATCCTTATGTAGCACAAGCTCATACTGCGATACCTGCGTCGCTTTTGTCTGATTATCAATGAATTTTACCGCAACCTTGACTTTCACATTGTCGCCGTCCTTTATAAAGATAGGGTTTACCAGTTCAGAATAAAGGTAGTCCCTGCCGATAGGTTCAATCACATTTCCCAATACATAGTAAGCAAGCTCTTTTTCCGTCGCTGTTGGGTACAGCTTAAAGAATGTTTCCAGAAAAGCGGTAGCGTCATTTACCGTATCAGCGTCCACGCTTGCGTCTGCTTCTGGTGTCTTAGGCTCATAGTCTGATTTTTCAACTGCTGGTGCAAGGGTAGGGTTTTGAACGATTACCATATCCCCGTCTGCGTCCACATAGACTTTTACAGTATAGGTTGCTTTCACATTGCTTGTCTGTTCTCCCTCTTTTATCTGCTGATCTACTTCGTAGGTAGCAGAAAAAGTGTCCGCTCCCGATTGCTCGATATGCCATACAATCACATCTGTAACCGTGGAGCTGGTCGGTATATCGGTTCTAATGGTGTCTACATTTAAGTCCTGCAATTCCTTTGTCAGATAACCGCTGATTGCCTGCGTCCTTGCTTCGATAGCTTCTTTGCTGTTATCCCATGTGTAATAGGACTTCGCAAAGTTTTTCACGAAATTTTCTATCCCGTTGGTGTCCTGCAAGCAAAGTTCAATGATTTCTTTTTCATGGGTGGTGTGCTGGTCGATAGCCGTAAAATTCTTATACACCCCAAAGCTCACGCTTGCGACAAGCACCACCCACAACGCAATCACGGTTTTCTTATGTGTGCCTACCTTGACAGTACGCACCTTTTTTTCTTTTGGTTCTTTGATAGTTTCTGTCTGTTTCTTATTCTTCTTAAACATATTTTTCAAGTCCTTTCTATTGTTTTACTCGTCCTGCACCGATTAAGTGCTGTTGCCAGTAACTACTACTTAGGTCTGCATATCCTATCGGGTCGCCTGCGTGGTACATCTGTGTCGGCGAAACAAGAATACCGACGTGTGTTACATACGAACCAGCGTTATAGGTGGAATGGAAAAACACCAAATCGCCTGCTTTTGCCTGCGAGAGTGGCAGATGTTGGGTTGCGTCATACTGTGCTTGTGCTGTTCTCGGTAAGGAGATACCAGCTTTTCCATAGCACCATTGCGTCAATCCCGAACAATCAAAGGAAGTATTCGGGTTACTGCCACCATACACATACTTCCAGCCTTGATATTTCAACGCTTCATTCATTACCTTTTGTGCCAGTTCTCCCGATACCTGCGGAACTGCTAAATACTGATTGACTACTTCCACATAGAACATATTTCCATAGCCATACCGCCAGCCCCCATTCTTAGCAACGGCTATCGGGTTGGTGTAGGTTACTTTCTTTCCACCCGATTTCTCACGGGCGAAGCTCTCTGCAAGATTAAAAGTGTGTTTTTTTCCTTTTCCTGCCACATATCCCACATAGCCACCGCCATAGTTATAAGACTGTATCGCTACATTCAAGTCGTCGATACCTTGATTTTTGCAGGAAGAAAGCAGGGACGCAAAATACTTACACCCCTGCTTGATTGAGCTTTCCGTATCTAAGGAATTAGGCGGTAAACCAAGACTTTCCGAACTCTGCATAACATCTTCTGCCGTACCGCCACTTTCTACTTGAATGATAGCAAGTAACACATTGACATACTCGGAGATACCGTTTTCTCTGGCGTATTTTTCTACCATAGGCTGATGTTTCAAGACTTCTGCGGATAGGTTCATACCCGTAATGCCAGAAGAAAAATTGCTGTTCTCGTCGTCGCTGTCCGCACTAATGAGGACGCCAAAGAAAAGCACCAGAGAAAAGAGGATAGGAAACAGACTGCCAATGATAGCGATATGTTTCAGTTTCATTTTTTCTTCTGTCCTTTCTTCGTTACAAGGTTACGGGTTTTCTCTATGGTCTGCTGGTTCTTCTGGACGCTCTGGGTCTGCTGAACCTTTATCCTGCGGTCTTTGGTGTCATTCTGGCGTGTTTCCTGCGATACCACTTTTTCTACATTCTGCCTATGTACTGTCTGTGTAGGCTGGGGTGCTTTCTTATCAGAAGCACCAGAAGATAACGGACGCTCTTTGATAACATTTGTCTTGACTGGCTCACTTGCTTTCGGAGTTGGAGCTGTGGCTGGGCGTTTGACTTCCTGCATTTTTTCAACACTCGGCTTTGGAATGGTTGAAGCTGTGACTGGTCGCTCATGGGGACGGGTAGCTCCCGTTGTCGCTGATCCGTCAGCCTTTCGCTGTACCTGCCTTGCTTCTTGTGCCTTTTGAAGCTCCATACGTTTGTCAGCGATATTTTTCTTACGCTGTTCCTGCTTTTCCAAGCGTCCCGTCTGTCTGGACTGCTGTTCCTGCACCATGCCACGCTTGAAGTCGGACACGCTGGACTTTGCCTTTTCCTTTGCGGAATACACCGCATAAGCGGTCTGTGTCGGCATATCCTTGATATTCTCTTTGACAGCGTTTGCCTTGTCTTTCACTTTATTTTTCGTATCTAAAACAGCACCGACTTTTGAACCTGCACGCTGTCCCATGCTGGAAGTGGTATTGCCCCGATTTTCTTTAGAAGCCGTATTTTTTCTTTCGGCTCTCTTGCCAGCAACGGCACTTCCAGCCACCGCACCAGCTACACCGCCCGAAATACCGCCAGCACTTACCGCCCTTGCAATACGGTGTTCCATACGCCTAGCCCGATGTCGCATAAACAGATACGGTCTGCGGAATATGCGTCGTCCCATGCTTTGACTGTCGCCAGCATTAAGTGAGAACATACTCATTAAGTCGCCCAGCTTCATGTAGATACCAGCGAAACATACTATCTGCAAGAACGCCACCATAAAGAATGGGTAGTCTGTGGAAATGTTGTAAAACATACTGGAAATACTAAATGCCACCGTTACAATGAGCGTTATTCCTGCCCGTGTCATTATGGTATTAAATACTCTCACGATTGCCTGCTTTGCCATGCTTTCATAGCTCGGTATCATGGAAAGTAAAAAACTGATAGGTAAAAACATTGCAAAGATAATAAAAAGTATCTGGCTGAACAACATCATGCCCGTAAGCAAGAATACAAATATCGTGATACCCAAGTTAAAGAACAAGAGGAAGAACACCATACCCAAACGGTTCACGACCTGCGGTATTGTCAGATTGTTATTGTCGTTGTCCTCGATTTCTGTTTTCACGACTTCCTCTCTGGTTTTCCCGTCCTCGTCCTCTGGACTTGCCGATACGAGAGCTTCTACACGGTCTGTCCCGATTTCTTCTGCGTTGCTGTTCCCGAATTGAAGCAAGAGCCACGGCTGTTCCACTTGAATAGAAAATAGGCTGTCCCGTATCAAGTCCACGCTGTCCTTACCCTCGCTGTCGGAGTTAGGGAGCATGATTTTTGTTCCCAAATCCAAAGAAGCGGTACTGATGTCTGATGAAAATTCATTTATCTTCTTGATATAGTCGGGAGCATAAGCAATAAATGAAGCGGACAGCACGAACACCACCACAAAGTTGATAACAGCGTGAAGTGCTTTGCTGGTTTCCCGTTTTATCAGTCCCGTATAAGCAACGTACATTCCCACCACTAAGATAATGAGAAGCAGGAAACCAACATAGAAGCCCGTAGAAGAAAAGCCGTTCTCGGTAACGCCTGCAAGGGTCTGTATGCTCTTTCCGATACTGTCTGCCATATCATTGATGAAGTCCAGCTTATAGGCTTCCTGCACCACATAGCCCGTTGCATTACTCAAATACAAACTGATAGTCCAGACAAAGTTGGTAATGCAGTACAGCCCGTATTGTACCGATTTTCCGATACCGTCGAGCCAGTTCCACGGAAGCCACGACCAGCTATTATCGACGAAAAAATCAAGCTGGTAGTTGGAAAGGGGATATTTTGAATAAAGATTTTCTGCGTTTATGGTATCGTCTACAAGCCCCGTCGCATGAGCCACCGTCCCCAAAAGTGAAAGCAGGATAAGGGAGAGTGCCACCACGAACAGAGCCATTTTGAGAAAGTGGAAAATCTTCTTTTTTGTGAACACACCTTTTATCCTTTCTTTCATCACTCCACCTCATTTCTCTGTACGGGCGGTCTGGTATCAAAGGCGTGTAGCAGTTCTTCAAAGACTGGGTGTATCTGCACCACACCGACACGCCCGTATAAGTCCTGCAATAAGCATTGTCCGTTCTCCAAATCACGCAAGCGTTTCTGGTTGTTCTCATCGTCCTTGTCGATACCGAAAAACTCTAAGGTCTGCTTTATCTCGTTTATATCCGTGCTTCTAAATGCAAACTTTAAGCCGATATTGTTTTTCAGACTTTCCTTTGACACGTCATAGGCAGACTGGGTAACGAAATAAACGCCTGCCTGCATAGCTCGCCCAGCACGAACCAGCTTATTTGATAAGGTTTCTCCTTGTGCCACATTTAAGAACGCCCACGCTTCGTCTAAATCGACAATCTTAAAAATGCTTCTGTCCGAATGGATAAAATCAAGGGCAAAGGTACTAATCACAATCAGCATAGACACAGACAACAATTCAATGGTCGTGTATTCTTCAAAAGTGGTATCTTTATCTGGCAGTACAAGGTCGGCTACTTGAATGATATTGAGCTGATTATCCAGACTGATAGCATTTTCTACCGTACCGTCTGAAAACAGCAGGTGTGCAAAGTCGTAGTCCGTGAAGCTGTCGATATGGTCTGCGATATTTCTTGATATGGGCGTATCTTCACGGCGTAGCTCGTCTATCACATGGAGCAAGCCCCGACTGTCGCTCTGGGTAACGGAGCGTACTGCCTTACGAAGTACGGGGAATTTTTCGCCGTCCCTTGAAGAAATACCCGTAAGGAATGTTAAGATGTCGATTGCCAGACTTTCAGCGTCTTTTACATTCTTCATAATCACAAACGGGTCAAGAAGCCCTGCATTGTCCTTATCGCTGGTAAGATTTACGATATTGATTTCATGTGCAATCTCTGGGAGCGTTTCTTTCCAGTTACCACGCTCACTTTTAGGGTCTAACAGAAGTGCTTGACCGCCAAACAGCACCGCATAATATACCAGAAGATTGTTACAGAACGATTTCCCACCGCCAAGCGAACCGACAAAAGCAGACGCTAAAGCGTTGGTAACTGTACCTTTTACACCTTGACTGGCAAGGGACGGTTGCAGGTACACATTTCTTCCCGTATCAACAGAATAGCCCATATAGATACCCGTAGTTTCTCCTAACTGCTGTGTCGCACCAAAGCCAAGCCCAGCTAAAAAATCTGATTTTACATACTGCACATAGTCATTGATATATCGCTTGCTGGCTGGTAAAAATTCAGAATGAAGCCCCAGCATATCCCCAGCAGGACGCACCAGCTTTACATTGAGGTCGTCGTAAAAGTCCTTGACTTCATCACAACGGCGTTTCAGCTCGTCAAGATCGGGTGCAGACACCCGTATGACGTAGCTTAACTTATACATACTTTCTTTTGTCTGGTCTAAATCAGTTTCCAGCTCGTCCACGCTGTCTAAAGCGTCCACCACATTTGAGCTGGTTTCACTTCCTGCTTGATAGGCGTGATTATCAAGGTCTTTCAGTTCCTTTTTCTTGTTGCGGACGGTCGTTAATGCTTTCCGATTTTCCACGATTTCTACATTCATGCTCGTATCAACGGGGAATGTGAATTGCTGTTGCTGGAAATAGAAGATTTCAGACGACGGAAAATCAAGCTCTCCTACAATCGCATTGACGGTAAAATAGGACACATAGCTTTCCTTGTCCTCATGTTCCAATCGTAAATACCGCTGGCTTTCCTCAATCACACACCTTGTCGGACGGATAAGGTCGTAGTATTTTATCAGCGTCTCTTTGTTCAATTTTTTCTTTGGTAGCTGGTACTCATAATCTTCATAAGCGATACCGTCCCTGCCGTAAAGATGTTCTATGAGATACCCGAAGTCGTTTGTTTCCAAGCGTCGCACCTTGAAACGACGGGATATTTTGTTTTCCAGTAACTTTTCCATTTTCATGTAGCGGTTGATTTCATCATTCGGCATGGAAACAAAATCATTCATCAGCGTGTGGTTCACTTCATGGAGAAATTCCGTGAACGTCAGCCATGCCGATTTTTTAATATTCTTCAGATTGAGTTGTTCTTCTGTAACCATGAGCTTAAAGCCAAGAAAAAAGCGGTAGTCCACTTGATTGTCCCCAATCATAGATACTAACGCTTCGGTCTGTTCGTCTATTTTCTGGACTGCCACCTCACGAAGTTTCCCCGTTACCAGTTTCTTTGACTGCTCCTGCATACTGCGGATTGAGCTTTCCGTGGCAATCTGCAACGCATGAATTTTACCCTCACGGGACTGTGCGATAAGCTGGCGAAAGCTGTCATGCACAATAAATTTCTGCTCTGCGGATAAGAAAGAATAGTTGTACGGTATCAGCTCATAGTAAGCGAATACCTCATTGTCCTTGTTCCAGACAAGGTTGTTGTCAATATATTTTATCGGGAACATCGTTCACACTCCTTACTGCCGTGATTGTTTCATTCAAGGTCTGCTTATGCAGTTTTACGGCTTTTCCTGCATAAGTGATTTTCGGTCGCAGGGCATAGGTTATCTGTGATTTCAAAAAGCTGTACGGCTTCTTTCCGTCAAAGGTTTTCTGCGACATAAACCAAGTGAGAGCAACGGGAATACCGAAATATTTGAGAAATGCTCCCTCAATCATGGAAAGTGGGGGAATATCCCCAAACAGAATGATGATAAATTCCGTAATCACAAACCATGTAATCTGTGTAAAGGTAACGGGAAAGGGTAAGTTAAAGTCATTGATTGCATACAAGACTTTTTCCACGTTCCAGATACCCGTATAAGATTTAATCTTTTTCAAGTTCTTTCAGCTCCTTTCAAAATAGAAAAGGACAGCCATTTTCAGACTGTCCCTTAAAAGAGAAATACGCTGTCAGTAGCAACAATGCTTGTCGCTGATCTTCCAGCGTTAGTATGGTATCTCGCACATACCTCGGCTTGTTTCAATAAAGCAACCGCCCATATCCAAATCTCGCCCGTAGGCTTCATAGTCAATGTAGTTCTGTAAGCTGGGTGGAATATCCCCAAGTGCCTGCAATTCGTCTATGTAGTAATAGGCAACATCTGTCATGGTTTCACAGTCGGGATAATAATAAATGTCGTCCTTGTGTTCCACGACTTCTTCCAGCGTCCCGTAGTGGCTGATAAATTCGTCCAGACATTCTACGATATAGTCGGGAAGTTCCTCTATCATTTCATACATAGAGTTCAGTTCTTCAATGGAAACATACTCACCAATCGCAATCGGGAAGTTGTCGGTATCATGGATAGCGTATTCCTCATACTGTTCATTCAAGCCGATTTTTTCTTTTACATCTTCCTCGTCAATAGGAAATGTGAACCATGCTCCGACTAAATAGCCCTCATTGTATTTGCCAAGATTTGCAATATAAACCGCCATATCATCAATCATAAGCACCACGTATAATCCAATTATCTTAGATGGTAATTGGATTTTTC
>NZ_JAQEGR010000003.1:242448-242654 GCF_027667425.1 Fusicatenibacter saccharivorans | reverse complement strand
CTTTCGAACTTCTTTGCTGTTCTCTCGATCAGCAACTCGTTTATTTTATCAAACTTGTTTGCTTTTGTCAAGAACTTTTTTCAAGTTTTTTGAAGCAGTTTTTGCAACCCGCGGCAGCCACCCGGCTCCGAACTAGGTTTTTCTGTTTCAAAAGAACTCTTTTGCATCAGCTCTCGCTGACAGCTTAGTTATAATAACACCGCCAA